>JAIRZW010000074.1 GCA_031267015.1 Heliobacteriaceae bacterium
ACGACGAACTTTATAAGTTATACGAAAAAGAAGGCAAAGCCTTCTTTGCAGACCCGTGGGAAGCCAGAAACCATTACATTGACGTAATTCTTGACCGAAGCGAGTCTAATGTTAAAAAATTCCAGGCTGCAAATTTTGCGCCGGAGCTTTCGGATGATGAAAAAGTAAGCGCAATGGAACTGCTTGAAATCCAGCGGCAGTGTATGTTGATGTACACAAGCTGCGGGTGGTTTTTCTCGGAAATCTCCGGAATTGAGCCCGTGCAGGTTATGAAATACGCGGCACGCGCAATGCAGCTTGCCGCAAAATTCACCAAAAAAGATATTGAAAAGAAATTCCTTGAGATTCTTCACGAAGCCAAAAGCAACATCCCAGAACAGGGCAGCGGCCGTGATATTTACGAGCGGTATGTGCGCAACTCAATCGTGACCGCAAAGCAAATCGTAAGCCTTTGGGCGGTTTCGTCCATGTACGAGGATTTTGAGGAAGAAGAAGACGTATACTGCTACACTATCAAAAAACATTCCTACAAGCGGGTTAAAAAAGGCAAATATTGCTTTATTATGGGCCATATTGAGGTTAAATCAAAAATTACGCTTGAGAAAAACAACATGATTTTTGCGCTCATGCAGTACTCGGGCGGGGATTTCCACTGCGCAATCAAGGAATACTCAAACGAAGCAGAGTTTAAAAATATTAAGACCGAATTAATAAAAGCCTACATGACAAGTCCGCTGACAGAGGTTATACGCTTGATTGACGAGTATTTTGGACGGGAATACTTCACGCTGAAAGATATTTTCATCGAAGAAAGAAGAAAAATTCTGCAAATTCTGCTCAAGAGCAAGCTTGAGCGGTTCTCAAATGCTTATCAGGAAATGTACGACGACGGCAAAGGTTCGATTTACAACCTGCAAAGTCTGGGGCTTAAGGTTCCTGACGAGTTCAAGATTTCTGCCGGCTATGCGCTGAGCCGCAGGTTTAATGATATTGTTGTGCATTCAACCGGGTTCCTGGAAGAAGAAGCCGTGCAGCAGGCTGTTGATATAAACCTTGAGGCTGCGCGCATTGAAATTCAGCTTGATAAAAAGCCGTCCAACATGGTCTTCAGCAAAAAAATCCTTCTCAATGTAAACCGTTTGGTTAATAATTTTGAGATTCAGCAGGCTGATGTTCTGCTTGAGCTATTTGACAACGTCGAAAAACTTGAGCTTGAAGTTGACATTGCCGAAGCGCAGAACATGTATTTTGACCGGATTTACCACAGAATCGGCATTTTGCTGGAGGAAGGCCTAGGCAAACGGTCTTCTAACAGGCGGTTTGTTGAAATGCTGCTTGATATCGGCGCAAGATTAAATATTAATACGGATTTCTACCGCAGCAAGCTCGACAGAGTGGTTGTACAGAAGTGAACAGACTTACGTCATGCCGGATTTATTCCGGCATCTCCGGCGAAGCCGGTCAAAATAGCAGACCCCGCAGCAAGTGCAGGGTGACGTTACCATTTATAGCTTATTCCTAAGTTGAAGCTGGTGTCTTTTTTCGGGCGAAAGTCCTGTAAATTGTATGCCTGGATTTCTGCAAGCCCGCTAAAATGTCTGCCGAAATTTCGCTCATAACCCAAGAATGCGCCGGCGCTGTTTGACCATTCTACGGTTTTGTAATTAATTTTGCCAAAATAGTGCGGGTCTAAATATAACTTACTTTCGGAATCAATCGGCACTGTGAATTTTACCGGCGTAATGCGGAATTGTGTTGAAGCGCTCTCTTCCGAAACGGTTGTTCTGATTCTTGAACCGAACGAAAACATGCCTTTGTCGTCGTATTTTATGGAAGGCTTAAGGTCGACTCTAAAAGCGTTTGCGCCTTTGAAGTCCGTTACCCCGCCTGTAAAAGTGCCCAGCGAGGTTCTGTTGCTTAGTGTGAATTTTGCATCAAACCCTGCTGATGTGCTGTTTGAGCCGTCCAAATATTGAAATGTCTGCGTTGAAACGCCTAAAACCGGTTTTGGCATAGTTATCCCCTATATAAATAATAAAGTATTTTCAAATTGGAAAATTGCCATACTTGTGATATGTTAATTAAATGAAAAACAGAGCATTCACCTTGGCCGAGGTACTAATTACATTAGGAATAATCGGCGTTGTGGCAGCATTGGTCATGCCGGCGCTTATGGCGAATTATAAAAAACAAATGACTGTTACCCGCTTAAAAGAGACTTATTCAATGCTTACGCAGGCGGTAAAAATGTCTGAAGTCAACAACGGCGAGATTAAGGATTGGAATTTTAGCGCTTGTAAGACCGGAGAAAAATGTTTTGAGCAGTATTTAATGCCGTACTTAAAAGTGGTTAAAAAAGAAAGTATGAGCACGCTTCGGAATCGTGCGAAATTTTTGCAGATATCAGGAGCCGATGAATCAGGTCTGATGCTGATGCGTCCTGCCAACGGGATTGCATATACGCTCGCAAACGGTGCTGTTTTATTTACTTCAAACGCAGCCGTAAGCAGCGGTTTCAGTATCGCCACGGATATTGACGGTATCAAGCCTGTCAATCAATTCGGAAAAGACATGTTTTATTATGTATTAAACGTCAAATACGGTCTGGTTCCATTGGGTTATATGGACAGCAGCACCGAAGAATCTTATGGGGATTACGACAGAACCAAAATAATCAAAGGCGTAAACAGTTATAAATACGCATGCAACAAGCAGTCGCGCGGGATGTGGTGCACTGCGCTTATCATGATTGACGGCTGGCAGATTAAGGATGATTATCCGTGGTGATATGTCATTTATGATAAGTTTCGCCTTTAATGATTTTAAACGCCCGGTAAATCTGTTCGACCAGAAGCAGGCGCGCAAACTGGTGCAAAAAAGTCATCTTTGACATGCTCATCTTTAAATTCGCACGCTCTGACACATTTGCTGAAAGCCCGTGCGACGAGCCGATTACAAAAATAATCTCACTTATGCCGGCATGCGTCAGTTCCTCAATTTTTGCGGCAAACTCCACGGACGAAAACATTTTGCCGCTGATTTCCAAAGTTATCACATAAGACTGCGGCTTGACGAGCGCAAGAATCTTTTCGCCTTCCTGCTCAAGCGTGTTTTGCACCGGAACCTCAATGATTTCCACGCTTGCGTACGGCCCAAGGCGCTTCATAAACTCGTCAATGCCGGCTTTCAAAAACTTTTCTTTGATTTTTCCGGGCGCAATGATTTTTATGTTAATACTGCCACCTCACCCCAG
>JAIRZW010000076.1 GCA_031267015.1 Heliobacteriaceae bacterium
CATTTGTGGACAACGTCGGGCCGGTTAAGATTTCCGTCGGAATCGCGAGTTATCCTGATTGCTCCAAAGACCAGGAAAAACTGCTTATTCTTGCCGAGCAAGCCATGTTCATATCACAGGCAAAAGGCTATAAAGAAGGAATGTCAACAATCATAAGCTCATCAGACTTCAACTTTTGGGATGATGATGCATTGAATTCTTTTGCGGAAGTCATTGCAAAACGGCACTCCCAGCTTGGCATAAACTTTGAAGAAGAACTTGTGAACCGCTTTAACACAGAACAAGTAATTTCGCACAACCACCTTATTGAAATGGTAACTTCGCTTGCGAGCGCGATAGACGCCAAAGACCCTTATACCAAAGACCACTCAACGTCGGTTTCGCGGTATTCCGAAGCCTTAGCGCGCGCGATTAACCTTCCGGAAGATGAGGTTCAGCGAATCAGTCTTGGTGCGCTGCTTCACGACGTAGGCAAAATAGGGATTCCTGAGCAGGTGCTGACAAAGCCTTCTCCTCTGACAGATGAGGAGTGGGAGATCATGAAACAGCATCCTGTAATCGGTGTGGAAAAAGTGCTTGAGCCGAACGAATTGCTGCGTGATTTAATCCCGATGGTTAAATACCACCACGAGCACATGGACGGCAGCGGCTACCCTGACAAGCTAAAAGGTGAAGAGATACCTTTATCTGCGCGGATTGTATCTGTTGCGGACGCATTCCACGCGCTTATCAGCGACCGGCCGTACCGTAAAGGCTTGGGCATAGAAAAAGCGTGCGAAATCCTTAAACTGGGCGCCGGAACCAACTGGGACAGCGACCTTGTGCGGCACTTCATTGCAATTGCGCCGTCGCTGTCGACGACTATTTAATCCGAAAAATCAAACAACTTTGCAGGGTCAATATCCATGGCAGTAATAAGCTTGTGCAGAGTTTTCATAGTCATGTTTCTTTTGCCCATTTC
Source organism: Heliobacteriaceae bacterium (assembly GCA_031267015.1). GTDB lineage: Bacteria > Cyanobacteriota > Vampirovibrionia > Gastranaerophilales > Gastranaerophilaceae > UBA947. The sequence goes on from JAIRZW010000076.1 coordinate 962, forward strand.
ATAGACACTAATACAATGTTCTTCTGTATTAACCATTTCTGCAACTTGCAGCTGTGTTAACTTTTTTAGTTTTCTGAAATATTTAATTCTTAGTCCTAATATTCTTAGGAATTCTTCATACAACATATTTGTATTTTAAGGGTATTGACATTATAATTTAATACAAATATAATTATTTATATATACAATTATATTTGTATATTAACAAGGAGAAAAGTATGAAGACAATCGAACTAACCGAACTTGAAAAAACAGTACTTAAACTGACAGGTCAAGGTAACAGCGGTGAAGAAATCCAAGCGGAATTAGCTATTTCGCACGCAAAACTTTTCAAAACCAAAAAAGAATGCATCATCAAATTTAATGCACGAAACTGCACCCACGCAATCATTCTCGCACTCCGGGAAAAATTAATCTAACGTAAGTGAACATATTGCAAGTATTTACGCAGAAGGCGAACTTGACAAAAATTCAACTGTTCAGGATTTCTTAACAGTTCAAAAAGAAGGCAGTCGTGAGGTTTCGAGGAATATTACCTATTACAACCTTGATATGATTCTGTCTGTCGGCTACCGCATAAAGTCAAAAGTCGCAACTCAATTTCGTATTTGGGCAACTAAAACACTAAAAGGATACATAACCAAAGGGTATTTAATAAATGAAAAACGCTTAAAAGAAAAACAAGAGCAACTTGAGGGTTTGAAGTCGCTTATATCTGTTATTGAGCGGACTTTTGATAAACAGATTGAAAACCTTGAACAGGCAAAACAGTTAAGCACGCTTTTGAATGACTACGCATGCGGGTTGAATCTTCTTGATGATTATGATCACAAAACTCTTGATGAAAAAGGTAAAACTAAAATTGAGGCAGAAAGAATCACACCTGAGGAATTTTTGAACATGGTGAATGAAATGCGTTCTGATTTTGACAGTGAAGTTTTTGCTCTGCCTAAAGACAAAAGTTTTGAAAGCTCTGTGAATCAAATTTACCAAACTTTTGGCGGTGAAGACTGCTATCCTGCTATTGAAGAAAAAGCGTCAATGTTGCTTTATTTGGTCGTCAAAAACCATTCTTTTATTGACGGAAATAAACGCATTGGCGCATCATGTTTTCTGTACTTTCTGAACAAAAACAATTTGCTGTACAAGCCGGACGGAAACCGAAAAATCGATAACGGAACGCTTTTTGCACTCACGCTGTTAATTGCGGAAAGTAAACCTCAAGAAATGGAAACAATCAGGCAGGTTGTTGTCAGCATGCTTAACAGGTTATGAAAACTTTGTAATTTTACCCTTCGCCTAAGTTGAGCTGGGAGAACTGCACAATCTTGTTTCTGCCGCGTTTTTTCGCGTTGTAGAGCGCATGCTCTGCATAACGAATGACTGTATTTGCGTCCTCGTCAACGTTTTCCATGCACGGATAAGTCGAAATTCCGCCGGAAATCGTAATCGGGTGCCGCTCCTCCTCGCCTGCCGGAATAAATTCCATTTTCTCAATATCGCGTCTGAAACGCTCCGCAAACAAAAATGCATTGCTTTCGGACGTGTTCGGAAGGATAAGCAAAAATTCTTCGTCGCCGTAGCGGGTTAAGACATCTTCTTTACGGATAAGCTGTTTTAATTTATCGGCAATCGAGCGCAAAAGCACGTCACCCCAGTCATAGCCGTAAACGTCATTCACAACCTTAAAGAAATCAAGGTCAAACAGCAGGCATGAAAGCTTGTTGCCGTAGCGTTTCGCACGCGAAATTTCCTGGTCAAGCCGTTCGTGAAGATATTTTCTGTTATACAAACCTGTCAATTCATCAGTTGTAGACACTGTTTTGAGTTTGTCGCGAAGCTCTTTAATCTTCAACAGCGCGTTTGCGCGGATAGTCAATTCTTCATTATTCACCGGAGTTTTGATGAAATCATACGCAGCCGCACGAACCGTAGAGCCCTTAAATACCTCGCCGATAAACAGCAGCGGCGCTTTAAACTTAGTCACCATAAGGACATCCTTAATATCAGGAACGTTTTCAACAACGATTAAGCCCGGGTTAAGGATTTCATAATCCTTCAGATTCTCTGCGTTCTCAATTCTGACGCTTACCTCGTCAATCAGCGCAAGAACATCCGCCAGTTTTGACTCTCTTTGGTTTGTATAAATAACAATATTTTTCATGTTTCTCTCCTTGAAATGAATTTTATCATATTTATATTAATATGGCAAGGGGGTAATGTATATTTATTTGGCGTGTTTAGGGAATCTCTTGGTTATTCGTGATAGAATGTTTGTATGTATAGTGAAATTTTGAACGAACTTGAACGCAATTTTCATTTGCGCAAAATAAGCAATATTGCGGCAAAAGACGAAAAATATATTTATATTGACGGGCAAAAGCTGTTGAATCTGTCTTCAAATAATTATCTCGGGCTTGCGGATAATAAGGCGGTGACGCAGCGGTTTTTGAATGACGGCGGAGATAAATATTCTTTCGGAAGCGCGTCGGCGCGGCTTTTGACAGGGAACTTGCCGGTGTATAACGAATTGGAAAACCTGATTACGGATTTGTTCGGAACCGAAAAAACGCTTTTGTTCAACAGCGGGTACCACGCGAATGTGGGGATTATGAGCGCTTTGGGTCAGAGGGGCAGTATGATTTATTCCGACCGTGCGAACCATGCCAGCATAATCGACGGGATTCGGCTTTCAAGGGCGAAGTTTCATAGATACAGAACAGTTGATGACTTATCAACTCATCAACTCATCAACTCATCAACTATTGTAACGGAAAGCCTTTTTAGCATGGACGGCAATATTGCGGATTTGGCGGCGCTTGTTGAACTTAAAAAACGGCATAATTGCCTTTTGGTAGTTGACGAGGCGCATGCTTTCGGGGTTTTTGGCGACAAGGGACTCGGAATCGCAGAAAACCTCGGGCTTATTAATGAAATTGACCTTATTATGGGTACGTTTGGCAAGGCAATCGGGTCTTTTGGTGCGTTTGTGACAGGCAAAAAAGTGCTTATTGATTATTTGATTAATAAGGCGCGGCCGTTTATTTTCTCGACTGCTTTGCCGCCTGTGAACGCGGCGTTTTCAAAATGGATTCTTGAAAACGAACTGCCGAAAACCCGCGAAAAACGGCAAAAAATGCTTGCGCTTGCGAACAGACTCGGCAGCCAAAGCCAAATAATTCCGGTTGTTGTCGGGGACAACCAAAAAACAATCGAATTATGCGAAACGCTGTATAACAGCGGGTATTTCACGCTTCCAATCCGGCCTCCGACAGTGCCGGAGGGAACTTCACGGATACGGATTTCACTCACAACGGAGATAGACAAATGCGACATCACTGGCTTAACAAAGCTGATAACGACAAATTAATAATTTTTTTCGGGGGCTGGGGCTACGACCACAAGCCGTTTGAGTTTTTGGACTGCGAAGATTACGACGTGGTGATGTTCTACGATTATAGTGACATTTCAAAATTACCAACCCTCAACTATCAACTATCAACTATCAACCTTATCGCTTGGTCAATGGGCGTCTTTATCGCATATTGTCTAAAAGACAGGCTGCCGCAGTTCGACCAAAAGATTGCAATAAATGGCACGCCTTTTCCGGTGGACGACGAGTTTGGAATCCCGAAAAGAGTTTTTGACCTGACCTTGCAGCATGCGCGCACGGGGCTTGAAGGGAAGTTTTACAAAAATGTCACTGGCGCGGACTATGAGCGGTATTTGCTTTCGCCGGTTGAGCGTTCAATCGAAAACCGTGTGGAGGAGCTTCATGCACTATCGCGTCACCCCGCATTTATTGCGGGGTCTCAAGAGATGCCGCAACAAGTGCGGCATGACGATTTATTTTACGACCGGGCACTAATCGGTGCGCAAGACAAAATAGTGCCTGCCAAAAACCAGATTAATTTTTGGGCAGGCAGGGCGCCTTATAAATTGCTTGATGCCGGGCATTTTCCGTTCTATAATTACACGAATTGGAATGACATATTGGGGAGCGAATTATTATGCAGGTAAACCCCAAAATCGTCAAAAAACAGTTTGAAAAAAGCATGGACAAATACAATGAGAACGCTGTTGTCCAGCGGCTTATGGCGCAAAAACTCGTGAGCGCGCTTGCCAAAATCCGCGCGAATTCCCCGGTCGTGCTTGAAATCGGCGCCGGAACAGGCGTTTTGACAGAAGAATTGGTGAAAAATATTACATATCAGAATTATTTTGCCAATGATTTGTCTGAAAAATCCAAAAAATATTTGGATAAAATATTTACCCCCCTTGTCAAAGGGGGGCAGGGGGGATTTACTTTTATCGCGGGCAATGCGCAGAAAATTAAGCTGCCGAAGTCTGACTTAATCATTGCAAACGCGGTGTTTCAGTGGTTCAGCGACCTTGAAAAAATCACTGACCACTGCGCAAAATTCCTCAACCCCGGCGGAATCCTTGCGTTTACGACATTTTCGCCAGATAATTTCAAGGAAATCCGTGAATTAACCGGGCTTGCGCTGGAGTATGACACGCTGGACAAAATTAACCTTGAAATCCTTCACAAAGAAGAATTTCAGCACCAATTAACCTTCAACAACCCGCTCGAAATCCTTGCGCACATGAAGAACACCGGCGTAAACTCGCTTACACGCTGGACTTTCAGAGACGTAAAAGACTTTTGCGAGCGCTGTAAGACCAATACCTTAACCTATTCGCCCGTGATTGTTATTGCTAAGCGTTGTAACGCTTAAACGACTTCTCAACGTTTTTGGAGATTACGGACTTAACGCTGTCGTACTCGGTTGTGAGTGCGGAAATCTCTGTGTCAAGGTTTTTCATCTTTAAGTCAAGAATCTGTTCTTTGCTGTTCAGCTTAGTTTTTTCGGTGTTGTATTTTGCCTCGGCTTTCGCAATAGCGTTATCGTCGGTAATCTCTTTGATATAGGAATCAGTTGCGAAATTACCCTGATAATAATATCCGTCGTCTTTCGGTTTTGTCACAAATGCCATGCCGTTTTGCAGAAGGTTTTGAAGATATGTACTGTCTGTAATTTCGTCATTTTCAAGCCAGCCGCCCGCGCAAATCTGGTTGAATAAGGTGTCGTAATAAAGCGCCTGTTTCGCGGCTTCTGTGTCTAAGGTTCCGGCATATATTGTGTATCTGTATGACGTGTCATTGGTTACGAGCTGTTGCCCCAGAGTATTGCCTGCTTTAGCGCCGTATACTTCGTTTGAAAGACCTTCCATATATGCGGCAAAATAAGTCAAAAAGGCGTTTGCAAGGTTGTTAAGGTTCAAAGATCCGCTAGTTGTTGGGTCTGCACTAGAAAAAACATTCATATTACTCCAGCCTGCAG
>JAIRZW010000086.1 GCA_031267015.1 Heliobacteriaceae bacterium
GCACGAGGCAGGGTATAAATTTAATGGTCAAACTGAAATTTTAGAACATTTTCTTGCGCACGACGGACAAAAAGCTGAAATGCTCTTTGTGGCAGGGGATTTCAGGGTTCTGCTTCTAACCCGCCACGTGCCTTTGAAAGAAGTCCGCTTAACTCGCGAAATGGTCGAAAAAAAAGTTATTCTCCTGCATAATTTTTTGCCCCCTTTGCAAGGGGGGTGGCGCAACGGCGGTTGCGCCGGGGGGATTAAACTTGCCCTGTGCGGACTAAATCCTCACGCGGGCGAGGGCGGGATTCTCGGACGTGAAGAGATCGAAATTCTAATCCCCGCAGCGCAAGCCTTACGCGCAAAAGGGATTAACATAACCGACCCGCTTCCGGCAGACACTTTGTTTTCACAGCGCGAAAAATACGACTGTATAATCGCGTGCTATCACGATCAGGGTTTGATTCCGATTAAGACTGTTGCGGGCATGAAAGTCGTGAACATGACAATCGGGCTTGACGTAATCCGCACTTCCCCTCCGCACGGCACAGCGTTTGACATTGCCGGCAAAGGTATAGCCGACCCGACCGGTATGATTGAGGCAATTAAGGCCGCTATTTGCATTTAGTCTTGCCGTTCCAAGACAGGTCGTCGCAGTGCAGATAATCCAAATTTTCGTTAATAATAACCCAGGCAGCACAGCCGTTACCACCGCCGGCGGTGTTTTTATTACATCTTTCAGGAAAAGATATAGCATCATCCTGCGTTCCGTACGGCAAAATCCTGTCGGACAGAATTAAAATTTCAAAAGTATCAACACCATATTGGTTCGGTTTTCTTGTTCCGTTAGCGTCAATAAGCATCCACCCGCAAATATTCTTTACCGTGCCATGGCTGACGGAATCTTTGCAGTCAACATCGTTTATTTGAAAAGAGACTGACATCCCGTCGGCCAGAACGATTTTACTAATATCTGTGCGGGAATCAATCTTGCTAGGAGTTCCGTTTTGATAAGAGGAGTTTTGTGCAAAACACCCCAAATCAGCCTGCCTGCCGCAATTTTTTGCAATTTTAATATACGGAGCCAGCGCGTCAATAATATTATCTGTATTAGGCATTTCCGACTCGTTACGCATCATTAAAAACGCCTGCGAAATAATTGAGTAGGCTTTTTTCGTCTGTACAACCAGTTCTTTTTCCCTGTATTTCGTAATCAAGGACGGCATAGTCAAGGCGGCTACAATGCCGATAATTCCCACTGTAATCACCACCTCAGCCAAAGTAAAAGCAGTCTTTTTCATAGTTAATCTCCTATTTTGTTCTCGTACGCGACATTTTAAATTATACTATCATTAAAAATGAATTTATGCAACTCTCAAAATCAGAAATAAACAAAGAAATATGCAAAGCTCTTGCACTGGTAGTAAAAGAACTAAAAGCAGACAAGCGCAAATCCATCCTGGCTTACGAAAGTGATTTGCCAAGAAGCGTTGTTCATTATATTTTAAACGGCGTCAAAGACCCGCAGTTGACAACATTTTGGCGGCTTGCATTGGGGCTGAATATTAAACCATCCGAGCTTTTGCGGATGCTTGAGGAAAAAATAGACTCCAGCTTTTTGGATTTGTAACAGGCTAAGAACAACTCCTAGCTATGCTGCTGTTTGTGTAGCCGGCTTGTCGTTCCAGAACTCAATAAGCATTGAACAGAAGAATATGCTTGAATATGTTCCGATTGCTATACCCAAAAGCATTGCCAGGACAAAGTCTTTGGTTGTTACGCCGCCGAACAAATACAGCGCGCCCAGCGTCAAAAGAACCGTCAAAGACGTGTTTATGCTTCGCGCAAATGTCTGGTTTACTGACGCGTCTACTATTTCACCGAATGTCATTTTCTTTGAATAATATCTCAGATTCTCGCGGATTCTGTCGAACACAACAATCGTATCGTGCACGGAAAAACCGATTACGGTAAGGATTGCAGTCATAAACAAGCCGTCAACCTGCACGTTGAAAAAGATTCCGAGGATTGCAAATATCCCGATTACAAAAAGTACATCGTGTATAATCCCAAGAAACGCTGCCAGTGCATAGTCGAATTTAAACCGGAAAGACAGATACGCAACAATCCCCAAAAACGCAAGCGTTATGGCGATTAGGGAGTTTTTGAAAAGCTCTTTGCCCATTGTCGGCCCCACAGAGCTTACCTGAATCAATTCCGGGCCCTCGTAATCCTTCTGCAAAACCGCCATAATATCATCAGGCGTGTGGCTTTCTTTTTCAATAAACTTAGTCCGTATAGAGATAATTGCCTGAATATTCTCTTTTGTTTTGTCCTGCTGGGAAGTGTTTACGTTGAGGATTTGCAGATAAGGGTTTTCAATGCCGATACCCTGTAAGTCTGCACGGGTTTTGGCCAAATCTTCATTTGTAACCTTTTGGGTTACGCCGTACTGCAAAATCGTTCCGCCTGTGTAGTCAATGCCGACTTTCAGCGGGATGTGGTCAGGGTTAACCGCGGACGCATAGATTATTGCCACGATTCCCGGCAAAAGCAAAAGCACTGAAAGCGCCATCCACAGCCATCTGTATTTTACTATATGTATAAAATGTTTACTTGCCTTATTTGCCATTTTTTGTCCTTTCGTTTAACTTTGCCCCCTCACCCGGCACGACCGGCTCGCCGCCGCGTGCCACCCTCTCCCAAAAGGGGCGAGGGAAATATCAATCCAATATTCCGAAGCGGGCGTTTTCGCGCGTGGTTTCCGTTGCAGAAAAGCCCGCGCCGATTTCATCTTTCCTCAGCCCGAACAGAGCCGGATATTTCAAATCACCTGTTCCGAATATCAGGTGCATGAAGTTTTTGGTTATTGTAATCGCGCTGAACATCGACACTAAAACCCCGAGCGCAAGCGTCAGGGCAAAGCCTTTAACAATGCTTGAACCCAGGAAATAAAGGATTGCGCAGGTGATAATCGTGGTCATGTTTGAGTCGAAAATACTCGTGAACGCACGGTCAAAGCCCGAATTAATCGCAGTGAAAAGGTTTCTGCCCGCGCGAAGTTCCTCTTTTGTACGCTCGAAGATAAGTATATTCGCGTCAACCGCCATACCAATACTTAATATGAAGCCTGCAATGCCCGCAAGCGTAAGGGTTACAGGTATAATCTTAAATAGTGCGAACAGGATTAAGCTGTAAATTATGAGCGCAATACATGCAATCAATCCCGGAAGCCTGTAATACGCAATCATAAACAGCATGACCAGCCCCAAGCCTATCATACCGGCGAATTGTGATTTTGCAATACTGTCTGCGCCGAGAGTCGGGCCGACTGTGTTTTCCTCAACGACTTTTGCAGGAACAGGAAGCGCGCCCGCGTTCAACAGGTTAACCATTCTTTCCGCTTCGTCGTAGGCAAAACCGCTTTCGCCGCCGGAGATTTGGGCTTTTCCGCCGTAAATCGCCTCGTTAACCCTTGGTGCGGACTGCAATTCATTATCAAAGAAAATCGCCATTTGCTGGCCCGTGAGTTCTTTGGTTAAGTCAGCGAACTTTTTTGCACCTGCCGCGTTAAACTCAAGCCCTACAACCCATTGTCCTGTCTGATCAGTGGTAAGCGTTGAGCGCGAAAGGTCCTGGCCGGTCAGCCCGGTCGAAATCCATATCGGGGTTCCGTCAGGCGCTTTGCCTTCTTTTTTAAACTCAAGCTGCGCAGTGTCGCCAATGAACGCTTTTGCTTCTTTAAGGTCGGTTACGTTCGGAATCTCAATAAGCAGTCTTTTATCGCCGACCTGCTGTACAACCGTTTCTGCTACCCCGAGTTTATTTACGCGGTTTTCTATTGCGAATTGCAGACGCTGCATGACTTCCGGAGTAATTTTTGCGATTGTGTTTGTGGTTTCGGCTTCAAGAATCAGCCTTGAACCGCCAACAAGGTCAAGCCCTAATTTTGCAGGCTTTGCTACAATAAAACCGATTGAAACCAGCGTTATTGCTACGATTGCCCAGAACATTAATATTTTGTTTCTCATTTCTTTTACCCTAGCTTACGATTTTCGTAATATCGCCTTTCTTCGACTTTTGATAATTTTATCAGCACTTGATTTTACTTAATACTTTTACTAACTCTTTTGTGTCCTTTTCTTCCATTTCAACGAGCGGACTACGGACATAGGCTTCAATCATGCCCTTGCTTGCAAGCGCGGCTTTGACAGGGACCGGGTTTGGCGCCATGAACAGTTTTCTGAACGCCGGATATAATAATTTATGCATGTTCAATGCCGCAATAAATTCCCCGCTTTTATAGTTTCTAATCATAGACTTAATCTCGGAACCGTAAAGGTGCGATGCAACCGAGATTACGCCTCGCGCACCCAGCGACATCATCGGCAGCGTGAGGCTGTCGTCACCGGAGTAGATGTCAAAATCCGGCGGACAAAGGATTTTCATCTCCGTAACCATGTCCATATCAGGGTGGCTTTGCTTAATCGCAGTGATGTTTTTGTGTTTTTGCGCAAGTCCGGCAACGGTTTCGGGAAGCATGTTCACTGCTGTTCTGCCCGGAATATTATAAATAATTATGGGTAAGTCCGTGCTTTGCGCTATTGCGGAAAAGTGTTCAAACATGCCTTTTTGCGAAGGTTTGTTGTAGTAAGGCACGACCGATAAAATCGCGTCAACGTCTTCTTTTTTAGCAAGCTTAGTGGTAGTTATGGCGGTTTCGGTGGAGTTTGAGCCGGCGTTCATAATGACTTTGGCTTTGTTTGCGACCGCTCTTTTCACCGTACTCAGAAGCTCAAT
>JAIRZW010000102.1 GCA_031267015.1 Heliobacteriaceae bacterium
TCGAGTTTGCTTGATTTGTTGCGGGCTGTTGAGCAGACTTCCATACCACGTTACCGGCTTGGTTCGCTGAATCCGCTTGAAATTACGGATGAAATGCTGGAGTTTTTGGCAAAAAGCGAAAAGTTCTGCCCGCACTTTCATTTGTCGCTGCAATCAGCGTGCAACAAGACTTTACAAGCCATGAACAGGCATTATAAGGTCGAAGACATTGCGCGCAAAATCGAAAAAATAAATGATATATTTGTTCTGCCGTTTATCGGAAGCGACATAATAGTCGGGTTTGCAGGCGAAAGCGACGAGGATTTTGAGATTACGCGCCATAATCTTGAGAGTTTCGGGCTTTCACAAATCCATGTTTTTCCTTATTCACTGCGTGAAGGTACAGCCGGTGCATTAATGGGAAATCAGGTTCCGGACGCGGTTAAGGAAAAGCGCGCAAAAATTATCCGTGAGATTTCCGCGCGCAAGCACAAGGAGTTTGTGCAGAAAAACATCGGCACGACTCATGAAGTCTTAGTCGAAAAGAACCCGAAAAAAGGTATTACCCGCAACTATTTGACTGTTCAACTTGCTGAAAACTTTGCGCCGAATAGTTTGCAATATATAAAAATATAAAATAAAGATCGCGCATCAAATGCGCGATGACATGTTATCATTATCTGCGGTTGAGTTTTAACAAAAGCCGTAAAATCTCAATGTACAGCCATACAAGGGTTATCATAAGCCCCATTGCGCCATACCATTCGTAGTTTTTCGGCAGTAAATTTGCTGCCGCACGTTCGATAAAATCAAAATCAATTATAAAATTAAACGCCGCAATCGCAATAACCACAAGGCTGAAACCTATACCAATCGGGCTTGCCGTGAAGATTTGCGGGATTCCGTGGCCGACAAAATGAGTTGCTATAATCTGGATTAAGTAAATCAGCGCCACGGACAATGTTGCCGTAAATATCACCCGGCGGAATGTGTCAGTTGCCTTTACCGCGCCTGATTTAAACAGTGCAAGCATGACAAAAAGCACCGCAAACGTTGCAGCCACTGCCTGTATTACTATTCCCTGATATTGCGCTTCAACAACCGATGAAATCGTACCCAGAAACAGACCTTCAAACAACGCATACACAGGCGCTGCCCAGACAATCGCTTTTGGCGCGGTTCCGGAGCGCATTGCGCCGGCTGTACTGAAGATTCCGATAAGCGCCGCTATAAAACCGCCGATTGCGCCTGCCCACATGAGCATCATGGCTTTATCCGTGAACCCGTGAAGCACCATTGACCACGAATAAGCCGCGGTTATTACTGCCAGGCCGAGCAAAACAGCTGTTTTATTAACCGCGCCGTTTATGCTCATCGGCTCGCTGTCGAGGATTCGCTCTGTGCTTACAAAATTTTCGTTTAATACCGGATTTGACATTTTTTTCTCCTTTAATTTATCATGCTATAATTATATCATGTTTCTGGAAAATTTTACAAGCTTTATAAAAAATTACGGCAAAGGCAAATATCTCCAGCTGGCCGGGTTTCTGGCTATATCCTTTATCGCGGGCGGGTTTGAGTTCGTTGGGATTGCGCTTGTGTACCCGTTCATTCTGATGATTGTAAGCCCGCAGAATGTTCCGGCGTACGTCGGAAACCATTCGCCGCTTTTGGTCGGGTTTTTGGTGCTGGTAATTTTTATTGCTAAAAACCTGTTTATGATTTTTACGCAGTTTGTGCAGAATAAATTCGTTGCCGGCTGGAAAAGTGATATTACGCAAAGGTTCATGCAATATTATATTTATGCGCCGTACAGTGAGATTATGCGCACATCGCAGGCTGACAAACTTTTTGTGCTGAACACTTTATGCACTGCTTCGATTGACAATTTTGTCATGCGCGCTCTGAACTTTATGATTAATTTTGTCATAATCGCAATGGTTATCGCGCTTTTGCTCATAAAGTTCCCGCTGGCCGCGGTTTTGACGCTTGTGTTTACTGCCGCAAGCATGATAATCCAGAACAAATATTTCAAAAACCGGACTGCTGCGCTTGCGGAAAACCTTGCCCGGGAAAACCACAAATACAACACAGCCCTGCTTGAAAATATAACCAATCTTAAAGAATTAAAAATTTTGTCAGCGGAAAAAACATTTTTTGACAGTTACGCAGCCGCTGAAAATTCTTTTAGGGAGATTCAGGTGCTGCACGGGTATTACAGCTTGATTCCGCCTTATATTGTTGAAATTATAATTGTTGCGGCGCTTCTTTTGCTCGGCGGAATGATTTCAATCAAAAACGGAAATTCAACGCTGGTTGCGTCGTTTGCGGTTGTCGGGGCTGCGCTGTTCAGGATTGCGCCGGCGCTCAACCGGATTCAGACTTCTATTATTAATATAAATGCGTCGCGTGATTTTGTGAAAAGGATTAACGACGAATACCAAAAGATTGCGGGCTTTAAAGCGTACGATTCAAGGCCGGAAAAAAGGCTTGATTTCAGGCAGTCAGTTGAACTTCGCAGTATAAATTTTGCTTATAACGAGGAAAAGCCGGTCATAAAGAATTTATCGTTTGAAATCAAAAAAGGCGATTTTATAGGCATAATCGGGCTTTCGGGCGCAGGAAAAAGCACGCTTGCGGATATAATTATGGGGCTTTTGCCTGTGCAATCCGCTGGCGGCAGAGGTCAATCTGACGGTCAATCCGCTGGAGGTCAGTCCAGCGGGATTTTTGTTGACGGCCGTGAGTTAACCCCGAAACTCTGGCCTGCATTCAGAAACATTATCGGCTATGTTCCGCAAGAGGCGCATGTTTTGGACAGGTCGTTTAAGGAAAACGTTGCCTGGGGCTCGGCCATGAACATAGAAGGGGTTGTAAAAGCGCTTAAGGCTGCGAGGCTGTACGATTTTGTATCGGAATTTCCGGAAGGGATTGACGCATGCGCGATTGTGGATTCGCACGGGCTTTCGCACGGACAGAAACAGCGGCTTGCCATTGCACGCGCGCTTTACCGCGACCCGGAAATACTTATTTTTGACGAGGCTACATCTGCTCTGGATGTACAAACCGAAAATGAAATTACGGAAATGCTCGGGCAGTTTCGTGGTTCAAAAACTATTATTGCAATAGCGCACAGGCTTTCGACCTTGAAATCCTGCAATAAATTAATCTACCTCAAAGACGGCCGAATCGTTGACGTCGGAAGCTTTGAGGAGCTTTCGGCGCGCCATGAGGATTTTGAGAACCTTGTTAAATTGTCGTCGATATAATTTCCCTTCTCCCTTTGGGAGAAGGTGGCGCGTAGCGTCGGATGAGGGTTTTCCATTTATTAGAAGTCAATAAAACCCTCATCCTAACCCGTCAGATTGACCTCTGCTCCTAGAGGGAGAGGGGATATTGTTTTTGTTTGTGATATAGTAAAATCATGGCAATTTTAATCACAGGCGGCGCAGGATATATTGGAAGTCATACCGTTATTAATTTTTTGGATGCGGGCTGTGATATTGTGATTTTTGATAACCTTGAGACCGGGCATGTGCAAACCGTTGAAACTCTGCAAAAGCTCGGCAATGCCGGGTTTGTCAAGGGCGATTTGAGAAACCCGCAAGACATTGAAAAAGTTTTCAATGAGTACAAAATCGATGCGGTGATTCATTTTGCGGCGTTTTCGCTTGTGGAAGAAAGCGTTAGAAATCCTGCAAAGTATTACAGGAATAATGTTGGCGGAACTTTGAACCTGCTTGACACTATGCTGAAATTCGGGGTTAAGAAAATAGTTTTTTCTTCTACGTGCGCGACTTACGGTGAGCCTGTTTACACCCCGATTGACGAAAAACATCCGCAAAATCCGGTTAATCCCTACGGGGCGTCAAAATTGGCGATTGAACAAATCATGCGCGATTATGATGCGGCTTACGGGTTGAAATCAATAAGGCTCAGGTATTTTAATGTGGCCGGCGCTGACAGTTTGTCAAGAATCGGTGAATGGCATGAGCCTGAAACCCACTTAATCCCGAATATCCTGAAATCAACGCCGGACAAAGTATTTAAGATTTTCGGGGATGATTATGACACGGCGGACGGCACTTGTGTGAGGGATTATGTTAATGTGGAAGACCTTGCGCAAGCGCACAGGCTGGCATATTTGTATCTGGAAAAAGTAAATAAATCAGACGTTTTCAATCTCGGAACCGAGAACGGCGACAGCGTGAAGCAGGTTTTTGAGGCGTGCGAAAAAGTTTTAGATAAAAAAA
>JAIRZW010000107.1 GCA_031267015.1 Heliobacteriaceae bacterium
TACCTCCTACGCTTTTGTCCATTCGAAGATATGGCTTAAAATATGTATTGAAGGTTTCTTCTGCTGTACCGCTCCTGTCCCATTCTCTTGCGTCTCCGTATTCGGCTTCGGCGAAAATGAGCGCCTGTGACATTGTGCTGTTGAACTTTTTTAGTCTTACTGAAACTTCCTGCCGTTTATGCTTTTGTATGAGGGCCGGCATGGTCAGGGCAGCCACAACTCCTATAATGCCTAATGTAATTAACACCTCCGTCAGCGTAAATCCTGCTCTGTCATTGCGAGCCCGCAGGGCTAAGCAATCCAGAAGTTCGACCGCTGTTGGTCGTTTGCAATGACATAAATTTAACTTTCTCATACTTTCCTCCTTTAAGAAATGTAACCACAAGTGATTATATAAGGAATTTTAAAGTTTGTCAAGGTTTGTGATATAATAGTTTTGGAAAGGGAATTGAATTATGACAACAAAAGTAAGAGCAAGCCACATTTTAGTTGGCACAGAACAAGAAGCAAAAGAATTGTATGATGAAATTCAGACAGGAAAGTCGTTTGAGGAAGCGGCGCAAGAGGTTTCCAAGTGTCCGTCCGGTGTGCATGGCGGCGATTTGGGATATTTTGAACGCGGAGTTATGGTAAAACCGTTTGAAGATGCGGCTTTTGACCTTGAGGCCGGCGAAATTTCGTCACCTATTCAAACCCAATTCGGCTGGCATCTGATTAAACTAGTTGATAAAAAGTGAAGGCTCTCCTTGAAAAGTACAACATAGATTACTTGCTGGTAAATTCCACTAATGAATTTTTAATGGAGTATACTCCGTTGGAAGAAAATGACAGGTATGCGCTGACCGGGTTCTCGGGCTCGACAGGGGATGCGCTGCTTTCGCGCGAAGAACTTCTTTTGTTTGTTGATGGAAGATATCATATTCAGGCTGACCAAGAGGTTTTTGAAGGTGTTGAGGTTGTGAAATTGCAGGCAGGCCAGCTCTTTTTGGACGAACTTGCGGCACGGATTAAGCCCGGCGCCACTTTAGGCGTTTTTGCAAGAAAAAACACGCAGGCGCGTGTCGAGACGCTTGAAAAAAAAGGGGTAAATGTAAAGTTGATAGTTGATAAAACTCAACTATCAACTCGTCGGCTCGACCGCCGCAACCCTCAACTTGTTAATTTGTCGAACCATTTGACCGGGCTTTCCACCGAAGAAAAAGCCGCGCAAATCAAAGAAAATCTGCTTGTAACCAACCTTGAGGAAGTTTCGTATTTGTTTAATATCCGTGATTTTTCGCGGCCTTATACATGTGCGGTGAAGGCAAAGGCCGTTGTTATTGACGCCAAAGCGCGTTTGTTTACGGATATGAGTGAATTTGAGGAGTTTGTAAAATCGTTTGATGATGTGCTTTGGGTAGACAAAACAACCATAAGCGCTTATGATTACGGGCTTTGCAAGCAGCCGCGTGAACTTAAAGACAGCCCGGTTAAGCTTATGAAATCAGTCAAGACTGACGCGGAAATCGAGCATTACAAAGACGCTTTCAGGCGTACGGATGCTACAATGCTTGCGATTCGGGATTTTATTGAACAAAATGACGAGCTTTCAGAGTATGACATTTCGCAGCGGCTTGAGGAGGAATTTTTTAAGCACGGCGCCAAAAGCCTGAGTTTCCGCCCGATTGTGGCTGTTGATAAAAATTCAGCGCTTGCGCATTATTCAAAGGCTTCAAAAGATGTGATTTTACAAGAAGGCGGTTTGGTGCTTATAGACTGCGGTGCGTACTATGAAGGCGGATTGGCGACAGACATTACAAGGGTTTTTGTGAAAGGGGAACCGTCAGATTTGCAAAAGCAGGTTTATACGACGATTTTGAAAGCCTTTGAAAGCGCTAACGGTTCGACAGGCTATGAAATTGACAATAATGTGCGCGAATTCTTTGCCCAAAATCCGATTGCAGGTTTTGAGTTCACTCACGGGCTTGGCCACGGAATCGGGATTAATGTTCATGAATGCCCGCCAAGCTTGAGCAAACATGAGCTTGCCAAAACCGAAATTAAGGACAATATGTGTTTTTCCATTGAGCCGGGGTTATACAATGCAGAACACTTTGGCGTCAGGCTGGAAAATGTGTGCTATTATAAAGACGGTCAAATAATTTCATTTGCAAATGCACCGTTTGAGGGCAAATTGATATGGAAATAACAAGCGTAAACAATGAATTAGTCAAGGAAACCGCGAAGCTTCAGCAGAGTAAGTACCGCGAAAGTACGGGCAAGTTCCTGCTTGAGGGTTGGAAAGCCATAAATGAGGCGATTCAGGCCGGTATTGAAATTGAGACTATTTTTATAAAATCCCCCCTGCCTGCGGCGTTCCCCCTTGCAAGGGGGGCAATAGTGACAACGGAGGCTGTTCTAAAGAAGATTTCCACGACCGACACCCCGCCGGAGGCGGTTGCTGTGGGGGTTCAGCGGAAATATTCCGTTGATGTGCTGAAAAACGCACAAAAAGTTATTTTACTCGAAAACATAAAAGACCCGGGGAATTTAGGAACGATTTTGCGTACAGCCGCGGCGTTCGGGGTTGACGCAGTGGCGCTTTACGGCGACAGTGTTGATTTATACAACCCGAAAGTCGTTCGCGCGTCTGTGGGCAACTTATGGAAAATCCCGGTAGTCTCAACAAATGACTTGCAAATTTTTGCAGATTTTGAGCGAATCGCGACACTGCCAAAAGCAAAAAACAGCCTTAAAAATATACATTTATCACCCCCGTGGCTGCTCATGTTCGGAAGCGAGGCTGACGGTTTGAGCAAGGAATTGATTGATTTTGCAACAGAAGAAATTAAAATAGAAATGTCCGAAAACGTTGAGTCACTTAACCTTGCCGCGTCTTGTGCGGTTATTCTTTATAAGACTTTTGTATAGTTTTGTAAAAAATTTTTCCCTGGTAGCAATTTTTTTTGTTTGGTGTTTTAATAAATATGGAAGTAGCAAAACAGAAGGAAAAATGTTATGTCATTAAGTGTAAATCGTGTATCAGCGTATCATCCGGCGTTCCGGGGTGTAAATGAAATTCAGACAAACGAAGAAACTGAAAAAAAAGGCATGTCAACCGCGACAAAAGCCGTATTGGTAACTGCCGGGCTTGCACTCGCAGGCTGGGGGATTTACGCATTGACAAAAGGCAAAGGCACTAAAGCTTTGCAAGATGCAGCACCTCCTGTTGCAAAACCTGAAGAAAAATTGCCTGAATACCTCCGTTCTATGACTGAAATAAAAAATAAAGAACATAGGGAGGCTTTGCCTAAAATATTAGAAGATTATAAAGAAGCAGCTTCTAAGCGCGAAATTACAAGCCATAATATTGTTAAGAAATTTTATGATGACTTTGACTGGAATCAGGCTGTAACAAAGCGTGAAGATGTCTTGCGTTTAGGAGCAGAAAATACAACTCAGGCTGTGAAAGATATTGCCGGCGGTGCTTATAAAACCAAACATGAAGCCAAAAAGCATTTAGTGGAAGTTTTAGGGCACAATGGTCTGGATTCAAAATTGCTGAAGGATTTTAAAGAACCTGTCTGATATTTGTAGTAAAATATTTCCATGGACATTGCGGAAGTAAAGAAAATTTGGAATGAGGTTAAGGCAGATTTACGTGAAACTATTCCTGCGCATGCTTACTATTCCTGGGTGGACGCGCTTGAGCCGGCAGGGTTTGATGAGAATGAGTTTTCGCTGCTTACTGTGCACATGATGGCGCCGCAGATTGTAAGGCAGAATTATTGCACGCAAATCAATGCAGCATTTGAAAAAATTCTTGGCAAAAAAGTAAGCTTTTCGGTTAACTACGATGCTGACCTTGCCGAAAAATGCAAAAAAGAAGCTAAAAAACGCAAGCCCGAAGAGGCCGTCCAAACCGCGCCAATGGACAATCTTGCGCAGATGCAGTCGTTTTCTAATCTTAATTTGAAGTATAAGTTTGATAATTTTGTGGTTGGTGAAAACAACAGGTTTGCGCACGCTGCGGCCTTTGCGGTTGCACGCAATCCGGCGAAAAAATACAATCCGTTGTTTATCTACGGCGCGTCAGGGCTTGGTAAAACCCATCTTATGCAGGCAATCGGGCATCATATTGTGTTTAACAAACCGAAACTGCGCGTTCGTTATATTAAGACCGAGGAATATGTGAACGAATTAATCAAAAATCTTCAGCACGGCGGGGAACGCAACTCCAGAATGGACAAGTTTCGCCAGAAATACCGCAATGTGGACGTGCTTTTGATTGACGATATTCAGTTTTTGGAAAGCAAAACTTACACAATGGAAGAAATTTTTCACACGTTTGACAGCCTGCACAACAATAACAAACAG
>JAIRZW010000122.1 GCA_031267015.1 Heliobacteriaceae bacterium
AGCGGCAAAGCCGCGCCCAAATACACAAGAATCAGCGTATTTGACATGGTTCCGATAATATCCTTTCCCACGTTCATGCCTGAATGAAAAAGCGCTTTCATCCCGAGACACGTGTCGGTTTCGTGAAGCTCGTTTATTGTGCTTGCAATTGAAATCCCGGTGTCCATAAGCGCTCCGAGCGCCGCGATTATGATTGAGGCCGACAGGATTCCCGTGAAATCCAAATCCGGCCGCACTGCGTACAAAAATAAATTTTCTTCACCCGCAAAACCCGTGAGGTGAGCGAGTTTTATTGCAAGCATTGACAAGCCGCCCGCGATAATCAGGCTTAGGATTATTCCGAAAACCGCCGAAGTACTTTTGGGGTTAAAACCGCCCACAAGGTAGATTGTGGCTGCTGCGGCCAGAATACACACAAGCACAGCCGAGGCAATCGGGCACAATCCGCTCAAAATCATAGGCACAAGCATAAAAAAGATTAACCCTACGGTCACGATAATGGAAATCAGGCTGTTGACGCCTTTTTTTCTGCCGACTGCGATTAACGCAAGGCAAAAGATTCCCGCGAAAACCCAAAGCGCCGAATCGCGTTTAACATCTGCGATGTAGAAGTTGACATCCTCAGGCCCGGCAACAATATCCGAAACCGGCTCAAGGTGAAGGATTACGTGGTTACCTTTGGACAGGTTAATGTCATACGCGGGATTTCCGGTAATCACATTATCTATAATCCGCTCAATACCTTTGAAATCACCGGACGTAACACGCACAAGCACTTCCTGCTTCACGGTTTCTTTTGTGCTCGGAATGCCTTCAACGTCCTGATATTTAATACTCTCAACCACGCCCGTTTCAGATTTCATCAGCTCAGCGTCCTGCGCAAACGCCGGCATTATTAACATTAAAAAAATCAGTAAATATTTCATAAGACCAGTTTAACATAAATATCATTCTTTTAAATGATTCATTCGCGGCATAAAAATTTATACTGGAAATGTAGATAACCGGAGGTTTTATGGAAAAGAAGTTTAACATTGACGATTTAATTGACGGGCTTAAATTCAACGACAATCAAAAGAAAGAGTTTAAGGCATTCAATTTTATGTACTACAACAATTATCAGGACGGCAAATTAAAGCAGCCATATAGTTGGAAACTCAGCCCTGAATACCTGGCTCTGAGTCCGGAAGATAAGAAGAAAGTTGGTGTTGGCGGCAGTATATTAGGATTCTTCTTTGGACCTTTGTCGTATATTTTCAGCGGATTATTTGGCAAAGGTTTTCTATTCACTTTTTTGATAATATTTGTTGCTCTAATTACAGTTTTATTTATGCCAGAAGCTGCAGGCGATATGGTTATGAGAATAATTGGCTTTGCAGTTGCAGCATTTTGTTTAATGAATCTGCGCCGCGATTATTTTTATGAAAAATGCCTGAAAAATAAGCTTATTAAACCTTATATTTTAAGCGGGCAGGTTGACTTTTCATCTAAAACAGATTCTGCTGGTCGGTAAAGTTTTCGTAACCCAAGTGGCGGCAGGCTTCGGGTGAGACCTTGCGGCCGCGCGGGGTTCGCTGCAAAAGCCCGGCTTGCAAAAGATACGGTTCGCAAACATCCTCAATCGTGCGCACGTCTTCACCAAGCGCCGCAGCAATAGTTTCAACCCCGACCGGGCCGCCGTCGTATTTCTCGATAATCAGCCGCAAAAGCATGCGGTCAGTATTATCAAGCCCGAAATCATCAATTTTCAAGGCATTGAGCGCTGTGTTTGCAATGTCTTGCGTAATTTTTCCGTCGTGTTTAACCAGCGCATAGTCGCTAACGCGTTTGACAAGCCGGTTTGCAATCCTCGGGGTTCCGCGCGAACGCTTTGCAACAGCTTGCGCGCCCTCTTCGGTAATCTCAATTTCTAAAATCCCTGCCGTACGCTTAATAACCCGTGTAAGCTCGTCTTCCGAGTAAAACTCAAGCCTGTGGACAATCCCGAACCGGTCGCGCAGCGGCCCTGAAAGCTCACCCGCCTTTGTGGTCGCGCCGATTAGCGTGAATTTCGGCAGCGCAATACGCAAAGTCTTGACTGTCTGGATTTTGCCGGTTGTCATGTCAAGGAAAAAATCTTCCATTGCCGGATACAGGATTTCTTCGGCAACCTTGTTCAGGCGGTGAATCTCATCAATAAACAGGATTTGGCCGCCTTTGAGCGACATGAGAATCCCGATAATATCACGCGGCCGCTCAAGCGCAGGCGCGGCAGTGATTTTTATTTCGACCCCCATTTGCTCTGCAATAACCCCTGCAAGCGTTGTCTTCCCAAGCCCAGGCGGACCGTAAAACAGCGCATGATCAAGCGGCAGCTCGCGTCTTTTTGCGGCTTCAATTGAAATTTTAAGAGTTTCTTTGAGCGCTGACTGGCCTATGTAGGTTTCAAAAGTCTTCGGCCGGATGCAGTTTTCAAAGTTCCGGTCAAAATCACAGACCTCAGGCTTTATTGTCTCCTCACGCACATTTTTTACTATTTCAAAATCGTTATCGTCTGATACTATACTCATATTTTCATGGTATCAAGAAAGCATGGTTAAAGGAAATTGTTAAGGAGAATATCATGCCGGTACAATCAGAACGTTTAGAAAAAATTCCGCCGTATTTGTTCGCGGAGATTGACAGAAAAATCGCCGAAGCGCGCGCAAAAGGCATTGACATCATAAGCCTTGGAATCGGTGACCCTGATACACCAACGCTTGCGCCGATTGTCGAGGCAATGCACAAGGCGGTGGATAACCCTGCAAACCACGATTATCCGCCGTACAACGGCACGCCTGCGTTTAGAAAAGCTTCTGCCAAGTGGATGAAACGCCGGTTCGGCGTGGAAGTCGACGCGGATTCAGAGGTTCTTGCAAATATCGGCTCAAAAGAAGCAATCGCGCACGTTTTCTTCGCGTTTGTTGATAAAGGGGATTACACGCTGGTTCCTGACCCGGGCTATCCGGTTTACAAAAACGCAACGATTTTTGCGGGCGGAACACCTTACCAAATGCCGCTTTTGGAAGAAAACGGGTTCCTGCCGGATTTTGACAGAATCCCGCCTGACATCGCGCAAAAATCAAAATTGATGTTTTTGAATTACCCGAACAACCCGAC
>JAIRZW010000152.1 GCA_031267015.1 Heliobacteriaceae bacterium
GCGCAAGACTTACAAAAAATCTTCCCTGACGCTGTAACCAAAGATGAAAAAGGCTATTTACTCATCCGCATGGAAGACATGTTTTATGCTTTGGTGAATGCAGTAAAAGAATTAGATGCAAAGGTTGATTCTGCGCTTTCACAGGGCAAGATTCTGAAACAAGTTCAGAATGACATGGCTGTCAAAGATGCGAAAATAAAAGCGCTTGAAGCAAAGAACAAAGAGCTTGAAAAACGGATTCAAAAGCTTGAAGCAAAATTAAAATAAGCTGGCTTGCTCCGGACTTATATTGTAACCACAGGGCGGCAAGACCGCCCTTTTCTTTGAATAAAATAAACAAAAAAATTATTATTACGAAAAGCTTGACAAACGCCAAAGTTTTTTATATAAATAAAAGTGTTAACAAAAGTTAATGGGGGTAATTATGAAAAAGCAGGCGTTTACATTGGCAGAGATAATGATAGTTCTGCTGATATTGAGTATTATTCTGGCGGCGTTTGCGCCGATAATGACAAGGCGCAGCAGGAGCATGGCCGGAAAATCATCTGAATACTGGCATTCAAAGAACAACGGTGCGCAGATATATTACGGAACCGCCCAAAACAACAGGGTTAATATAGGTCAGGAAAACGACATTGCAGACGATGCTGCTGCGTCAAGGTTAGTTATCAACACCGGCACTGACGAGCAAAACCATATTTTGTTCAAGCGCAGCGGTACGAATCTTTTAGGCTTTTTGAAGCTGGATACAAGAGACAACATGTGCCTAGGCGGTACGCCTCTTAGAGAAACAGACACAACGAGTTACGGTATTCGCAATACCGGAATTGGCATTGGTACATTGCAGAGTTTGACAACCGGCACTAATAATACAGCCATTGGTTACGCTTCTCTGCACTCTAATACAGCCAATAATAATACAGCCGTAGGTTATCATTCTCTGTCCTCTAACACAACCGGCAGTTATAATACAGCAGTGAGTTATGGTTCTCTGCGCTTTAACACAACCGGCAATTATAATACAGCCATTGGTTATTATGCTTGCCGTAATGTAACCACCGGTTCAAATAAGATATGTATAGGTTATAACTCAGGTCCGGCGAGCGGCTCGCCAGAGGCAGAGAACGCAACTAATCAGGTATGGATAGGTACAAGTGATTCGACAGTCTATATTCCGGGAAAATTAACTGTAACCGGCACTACAACCGGACCTTCCGAAACTTGGACAAAATCTGACATCCGCCTTAAAAATGTTAAGGGCGAAAACAAATCAGGGCTTGAGAAAATCAAGCAGCTTAAGGTCTTCAACTACACTCTTAAAGACGACAAAAAGAAAACCCCGCGCGTTGGCGTGATTGCACAAGACTTACAAAAAATCTTCCCTGACGCGGTAACCAAGGACGAAAAAGGCTATTTACTCATCCGCATGGAAGACATGTTTTATGCTTTGGTGAATGCGGTTAAGGAATTAGATAAAAAGGTCAATGAGATTCTTCGCTGCGCTCAGAATGACAGTAAGGCCAAAGACGCGAAAATAAAAGAGCTTGAAAAACGGATTCAAAAGCTTGAAGCGAAACTACAATAAGCCGGATTACTCCGGACTTATATTATAACCACAGGGCGGCAAGACCGCCCTTTTCTTTGAGTTTTTATGTTATAATAATTCCATGGACAGACAGGAATTTATAAACGCAAAGCGAATAGTGGTTAAATTCGGCACAAACGTAATCCGCAGCGACGACGGCTCGGTATCGCTTCCGCGCGTGTTTTCGTTCATCGAAGACATTGCCCGGCTTGTTAAATCAGGCAAAGAAGTCATCATCGTAACCTCGGGCGCGGTCGGGCTCGGCAAAAAACGCCTCGGTATTGAAGATACTGCCGGAACCGCCCTTAAACAAGCCTGCGCCGCAATCGGCCAGAGTAAACTAATGTCCATTTACGAAAGCGGGTTCGACTCCTACGGGCTTGTTGCAGCACAGCTGCTTCTCACAGAAGACGATTTTTCCGTAAGAAGCCGCTACCTTAGCCTGCGCACAACGCTTAATAAGCTTCTCAAGCTCGGCACAGTCCCCGTGATTAACCAAAACGACACTGTTGCAACCATTGAAATCGCGCCGATTTACGAGGACATGCAGGTGGCTTTCTCGGACAATGACAAGCTTTCAGCGCTCGTTGCAAGCGAACTTGATGCGGATATGCTCATAATCCTTTCTGATGTTGACGGGCTTTACAGCGGCAACCCGAAAACCAATCCGGACGCGCAGATTATCCCTTGCGTTGAGCGGGTTACGCGCGAAATCCTTGACCTTGGCACTGACGCGTCAGAAGGCGGCCGCGGCGGCATGCGCACAAAGCTTGAAGCTGCCAAAATGGTTACGCGTTTCGGCGGAAAAGTCCTTATCACAAACGGCAAAATTCCGTATATAATCCGAAAAATCTTTGACGGCAAAGACCTTGGAACAATGTTTTTGCCGCGCCAGCAGGAGCTTTCCGACAAAAAGCGCTGGATTGGATTCGCCACCAACATTATCGGCAAGCTTGTTGTAAACCGGGGCGCTAAAAATGCGCTTATAGAAAAGGAAACAAGCCTTTTACCAATCGGGGTTCTGGAAGTGGTAAACGACTTCAGAAAAGGCGATGTGGTGTCGATTTTGGATGAGGAACACACTGAATTTGCACGCGGCATAATCAATTACGACTCTGACGCATGCAAAAAAGTTCTCGGCTGTCATTCGGGTGACATTATGACCTGCCTTGGATACAAAAACTACGACGCCCTGATAACAAGGGATAATATAACGATACTCTAACGTCATTGCGAGCGTCGGCGGTCGAGCCGACGCGAAGCAATCCAGAAATTCAGCAATATTGACTGGATTGCTTCGTCGGACAAGTCCTCCTCGCAATGACATGGAAAGGAAAACATGAATTTCACAGACATAGCAAAAGCCGCGAAACAGGCGTCATTACAAATCGTTGACACAGACGCGCGAAACCGTGCTTTGCTTGCGGTTGCCCACGCGATTGAAAGCCGGCAGGACGAAATTTTTGAAGCCAACAAAGCTGACTTGCGCGAAGCCGAAGGCCGGATTCCACAAGCTGTTTTCAACCGGCTCAAACTCGATAACAACAAAATGCGCGATATGATTGCCGGAATCCGTGACATTGCAAAGCTGGACGACCCGATTAATAAAAAACTGCTTGTGCGAGAACTTGACGAGGGGCTTACTTTGTACAAAATCTCTTGCCCAATCGGGGTTTTGGGAATAATTTTCGAGGCGCGGCCGGATGTGATTGCGCAGATTTCCGCGCTTGCAATAAAATCCGCAAACGCCGTGATTCTCAAGGGCGGCAAAGAATCAGCAAACACTAACCGCACAATTTTGGCAATAATTAACGAGGCGCTTGATAAAATCGACGGCTTCCCGAAAAACGCTGTTCAGCAGGTGTTTTCGCGCGGCGACGTGGCGGATATGCTTAAATGTGATAAATATATTAATTTAATAATCCCGCGCGGCGGCAGCAGCCTTGTGCAGTATATCAAAGAAAACACCAAAATTCCTGTTCTCGGGCATGCTGACGGGATTTGCCATATATTTGTCGATGAAAGTGCAGACCTTGAAATGGCGCAAAAAATCGTAATCGATGCCAAAACCCAATACCCGAGTGCGTGCAATGCGGTCGAAACTTTGTTAATCCATGAAAAATTTCCGCACACAGACGCGCTTTTGGCGTCGCTGCAGCTCGCCGAAATTAAACTCATTTGCGCCCCCGAAACCTGGGCGTTTGAGTATTCTGATAAGATTCTTGCGTGGAAGACGGCTGCCGGGCTTGAGGAGGCAGTAGAGCACATAAACGCTTACGGCTCCGGCCACACGGACGCCATAATCACGCAAAACCGCAGCAATGCCGAAACCTTTATGAATAAAGTTGATTCCGCGGGTGTTTATTGGAATGCTTCGACGCGTTTTGCGGACGGTTTCCGCTACGGGTTCGGCGCGGAGGTCGGAATTTCGACCAACAAAACCCATGCGCGCGGCCCGGTCGGCTTGGAAGGTTTAACAATTTATAAATATAAACTCATTGGCAGCGGCCAGATTGTGAAGGATTACGCTGACGGAACAAAGCAATTCCACCACAGGGATATATCCTCCTCGCAATGACGGGTTTGTAAATTTTTTGTAACAATCTTTCGCATTTCCTAAAGTTTTCACGCAAATAATCCGTAGATAGAAGTAAGTTACGATTATGAAAGGAAACGCACAATGGGAATGACCGCCTCTCAGGCAAGATTACTGAGCATTACGGCACGATTGTCTGACAACGAGCATTCGGGTCAGTCTGTTTCCTATACTAAGCAGCGTCTTGCAGACCAGACCGACCAGATTCAGCAGGAGTATAACGCTGCGCTTAGCGCGACTAAATTGACGGTTCTTATTGGTTTTGCGGGTACTGAGCCTCAGTACGGCGACCTTGCTTACAGCCTGCTTATGAATCCGGAAGTCGCGGTTAATAACAAGCAGTACGTAATAACCGACAACAAAGGCAAAGTTCTTGTTACAAAGGAGATAGCAGATGCTTACAGAAGTGCTTATGGTGATTTTAACAAATTCTTAGCGAAGGTTGAATCTAAGGGTTATTCTATCTCTGACCTGAC
>JAIRZW010000009.1 GCA_031267015.1 Heliobacteriaceae bacterium
TCCGCATAAACCCCGGGGTTTCCAAAGAAACTCTGTGCTTCTGACCGGCATAAGTTTAAATTAATCTCAACGTCTTCGTCACAGCGCACAATTCTCATACCCTTGCCGCCGCCGCCAGCTGTGGCTTTCAAAATCAACGGATAGCCAGCTTTTTGGGCAAATTCTATAATATCCTGCGGCGTTTTGATTAAATCTGTTCCGGGTGTAACCGGAACATTACTATCAATCATGGTCTTTCTTGCGGTTGCTTTGTCGCCCATTTGTCTCATGGATTCAGGACTTGGCCCGATAAACTTAATTCCGTGCTGTGCGCAAATCTCTGCGAAATCCGCTCTTTCTGCCATGAACCCGTAGCCCGGGTGAATCGCGTCCGCGCCTGCAAGCATTGCCGCTGAGATTATCGCGGGGATACTCAGATAGCTTTTTGCGCTCTGTGCGGGCCCGATGCAGTATGCTTCGGTTGCAAGTCTTACGTGAAGCGAGTTTGCGTCCGCTTCGGAATAAACCGCAACTGTCGGAAGCCCCAGCTCACGGCATGCTCTTATTATTCGTACCGCTATCTCTCCGCGGTTAGCTATCAATACCTTCTTGAACATTTTTTCCTTTCATAAAAGCTGGATTGCTTCGGCTAAAGCCTCGCAATGACGTTTATTCAACGTACATCAGAACTTGCCCGAATTCTACAGGCTGGCCGTTCTCAACGCAAATCTCAACTACTTTGCCCGCAAATTCGGATTCAATCTCGTTCATTAATTTCATTGCCTCAATAATACAGACAACGTCGCCCTGTTGAATGTCACGGCCGACTTCTACGAACGGTTTTGCATCCGGGGACGGCGATTTGTAGAAGGTTCCGACCATGGGTGAAGTCAAGGGTTTGCCTCTTTTAACCTCTGCTGCCGGAGCCGCTGCCGCCGGTGCAGAGGGAGTCTGAATTACAGGAGCCGCCGCACTGATAACCTCTTTTCTCACGGTAATCGCTTTGTCGCCGTCTTCCAGTGAGATTTCAGTCAAAGAATTCTGTGTGATTACTTTTGCAAGCTGCTCTATATATTCTATATCAAATTTCATTTTTTTATCCTTTCTGGATTGCTTCGTCGGCACCGAATTGACCTTCGTTGCCTCCTCGCAATGACGTTGTTAATTATGCTCTGTCCAAGTACTCGTTGGTTCTTGTATCAACCCTGATTACGTCACCGTTTGCGACGAAGAACGGAACGTTCACAACGGCGCCGGTTTCAAGGGTTGCCGGTTTTGTGCCGCCCTGGGAAGTGTTTCCGCGCTCGGAAGGAGGGGTGTCTGTGACTTCCAATTCCACGTGCGTGGGAATGTCAACACCTATTACTTTGCCGTCATGAAGCAAGACCTGAAGAATCATATTTTCTTTCAGGTACTTAACGCCGCCGCCGACCTGGGTTTCGCTCAGGTGCATCTGCTCGTAAGATTCGTTATCCATCATTACGAAATCTTTGCCTTCTTTATATAAATACTGCATTTCGCGGCGGTCGAGCATTGCACGCGCAACTTTTTCACCCGCACGGAAAGTTTTTTCTATTACGTTGCCGGATTCGACGTTTTTAAGTTTTGTTCTCACGAACGCCGCGCCTTTGCCGGGCTTAACGTGCAAAAATTCGACGACTGACCACAAACCGTTATCCAGCTCAAGCGTCAGGCCTGTCTTTAAGTCGTTTACTGAAATCATATTTTTCCCTTTATTAAAAAGTCTCTACATTGTTAAGGTTAGCATGAAAAAAAAATATTGGCAAATTTGAAAAAAGATGTTATAATATTTTGGTACTGATTTTAAAAGACTGGAGTTCTTATGAAGTTACACATGCAGATTCTGATTGCCCTTGGGTTAGGCATAAAGCGCAACTGGCATATTTTTTCGGGTATTATTTTGGGTATTATTGTAGGTATACTCCTCAATAAACACCATGTTCCGTATGCCGAGCACATTCTTATGTTTATGGGTCAGGTGTTCATAAGATTAATTCAGATGGTTGTCATGCCGCTTGTTGTTTCCGCTATTATAATCGGGATTACGAGTGTGGGCGATAATGAACAGCTCGGTAAGTTCGGAAAGAAAATGGTTATTTATTACGGGATTATTACTTCCGCGGCCGTTGCAATAGGGGCGGCGCTTGCGCTGTTCTTTAAGCCGGGCGAGGGTGTTTCGCATTATATTATGCAAAATGCCGCTGCTGATGTGCAGGCTTCTGTGGCTACGGCAATGGCACAGCAGGAAGGTCATATTTCGCATATGATTCTTGACTTTATTCCGAATAACCCGTTCAGTGCCTTTGCTCACGGAAACATGGTTGCTATTATAGTGTTTGTCGTAATTTTTGCGATTGCGCTTGCAAGAGTCGGGGATGTTAACAGGCCGCTCGTGTCGTTCTTTGAATCGGTGTTTGCGGCGACAATGAAAATTACCGACTGGATTATGGTGCTTGCTGCGCCCGGTATTTTTGCTCTTACCGCGTCCGCGGTTTCAAGTTTCGGTACAGGGATTTTCTCGAGTATTTCAAAGTATTTATTTGTTTTGATGATCGGGTTTGCAATCCAGTTGTTTGTTGTTTATCCGTTATTCTTAAAGTTTTTCTCGAAAATCAGTGCGGTAACGCTGTTCTCTGCTGTTGCCGAAGCAATGATGGTAGCGTTCGGAACGGCAAGTTCTTCTGCAACACTGCCGTTAACAATCGCGTGTTGTGAAAAACGCGGAATTTCACATAAGATTTGCAGTTTTGTACTTCCGCTGGGCGCAACGCTGAACATGGACGGAACCGCGCTTTTGCAGGTGGTGGCCGTAATCTTCCTTGCACAGGCTTACGGGGTGCCGCTGGATTTATTCTTCATAATTGAAATCTGTGTGCTGGCTATGATTGCATCCAGCACAAGCGCCGGAATACCGGGCGCAGCCCTGATTACGCTTGCGCTGATTCTAAACGGTATGGGCCTGAGTCCGGAACAGCTTGTTGCAGGCTTCGCGTTCCTGTTTACCATTGAAAGGGTTACGGATATGATGAGAACGCTTCTTAACGTGACATCCGACACGGTTGTTGCCGCCGCAATCGCAGACAACGAAGGCGAAATAAATTACGAATTGTTCAACAATCCGGCAAACTACGAGGATATTACGAGTTAGTTGAGGGTTGAGGGTTGAAAGTTGAGAGTTTGAATACTATTGGATTTTTTGGGGTTCCAAATCCCGAAATTATCGCTAAGTATCCTGACGCGCAATGGATTGACCTTGATATTGACTTTGGCGCGCCGGACAGCAAAATCCTGCCGGACGCTTACTGCAAAATAATTAAGAATGTAATTAACAACGCGCTTCATTTCAAGCCTGATAAAATCGTTGCCGCGACCGGAAAAGACAAGTGCGACAGCGGCTGGTTTGCCGCGCAGGTTTTGAAGGATTTGGGGTTTGATGTGGTCGAAAGCCGCTATGAGCAGACCGAAAAACGGCGGGAGTTGGTTATTTCCACAAGCGGCATGCCGTTGTTTGATAAGGTTAATGCGATTATGGATTCGGTGATTGAACCCTCACCCCGGCCCTCTCCCAGAGGGAGAGGGGGATATGTAAAGCCCGAATTCGGCTTCTGGGGTGTGCCGCCCAATGACCTTGAAATTTTGAAGCTTTTTCCGGATACAACCCATGTTTACGGCTGGACGAGGTGCGTGGAAGCAGGGGTTCCGGCGGATATTGAACTTGAAATGTACGTTGACTCCGATGTGCCTACTGTTTTTTATTCGCAGGCGTTCTGTTCAAAATGCCAGCTTGCAAAATATCTTGCAGATAAATACAACGGCCTCTACATCGACATTGACGATTATGCAAGCAGCTCGGTTAAAGCCAAAATCGAAGCGTTTTTGAGGTTAAGATGAAGATGATTTATTTAGACGCGGGAACGACATATTCTAAAATAATAATTTTTAATGGTGACAATCTTGAACGGAAAATTATCCTCTCTAAAGAATTGCGGGAGCTGGGTTTGAAGATTACCAAGGCTTGCGGGCACATGGCGCAGAATAACGAAAACGAGATTATCGCATTGGCGAAAGGCTGTCAAGGCTGTGTTGACACCAACGCAACCGTGCTCGACCTCGGAAGCCGCGACGCTAAATGGATTCGCTTCAAGGACGGCAAATTCCACGACATGGACTGGAACACCTCGTGCGCAAGCTCCACGGGCGCTACGGTCGAAATGCTTATGAAATTCTACGACGTCAGGGATTTAAAATTCAACCCGGAAAAATTTGCCGTAACCTGCGGGATTTTCGGGCTGGAAAAGATTATGGACGACATTTCCGGCGGCGCGCCGCCGGACAAAGCTGTTTCAAAGTTCGTTCACGGAATTGCATATAACGCTTGGAATTTTGCAAAAAGACCCGAAAAACTCTATCTTTCAGGCGGGTTTTGCGAGAATAAATGCTTCACTGATTCGCTCGAAAATTATTGCGAACTTGTGCCTTTGGGGCGCTTCAAGCTTTGCGAGGGATTGATGTATGAATAACCGAAAGTTTGGAAATGCCGGGGAAGATTTAGCATGCCGGTATCTGGAAAAACAAGGTTATGAAATTTTGGAGCGAAACAAACATTTCGGGCGCAGCTGCGAAATCGACATTATCGCAAAACGCAAAAATACTGTCGTGTTTGCGGAGGTTAAAACCCGCAAGACAAACGCGTTTGGCGCACCGCTGGAGGCGATTACGAAGACTAAGTTTGCCAATATGGTTCAGGGTGCGCGCCTTTACGCAGCGGAAAACAACATTAAAGACTTTCGCATAGATGTAATCGGGATTACGCTCAAGCCTGAGTTGAAAATCGAGCATTTAGAGAACGTTGGCTTTTAAAAATATGCCGACAACTTCTTTGTGGATTGCTTCTATGGATTGCGCTGCGTCGATTACCTTAATCCGTCCGGGTTCCTGTTTTGCAAGCTCTAAATACCCGCGGCGAACCCGCTCATGAAACTCCCGGCCCGCTCTTTCCATGCGGTCTTTGTTTGAACCCACACGCGTTTCTGAGGTTTCAGCATCCACGTCAAAAATGAAAGTTAAATCAGGCTTTCTGCCGTTAATCGCTATTTCATTCAACATTTTAATCTGCGCAATATCCAGCCCGCGCCCGTAACCCTGATACGCTATAGTCGAATCAGTGTGACGGTCGCACAAAACGTATTTCCCTGCCTCAAGCGCCGGGTTTACAACCATGTCAATATGCTGTGCGCGGTCAGCAAGAAACAAAAATGATTCGCACCGTGGTGAAACTTCACCCTCATAATTCAGCAGAATCTCACGCAGCTTTTCTCCCAAACCTGGTGCGCCCGGTTCGCGCGTGACAACAACGGTTTTGCCGTTTTGCCGCAGAAATTCAGCAAGAAGCTTAAGCTGCGTGGTTTTGCCGCAGCCGTCAGCGCCTTCAAATGTGATAAACATGCCGTTCATAGCTTTGGTTATAATCCTTGGGATTCTAATTCGTTCACTCGCAAACAGAAATGCCGGCATTTCTGTTTGTCTCACTCTCTCATTATACTACAAAATAATAGCACTTATATTCTTAAATAAACAATCACCTCACACAACGGGCGGAGATGCCGTTGTTCTTGCCGTGGCCGTTCCTGCTGGGGCCCGAAACGCCCTCAGGCAGGACTATGTCCCTTGCGACGGTCGCATAGAGCTCCAGAGAGGACCAGAAGGTGCCTGAAATACCTGAGTCTTTGAGCGAGAGCAGTTCATCCACCGTTGGAAGACGCATGCCTAGTTCGTCACAGTGTTTCTTTGCGCCCGCCCAACGATTGGCTGTACAACCGCTACTTACTGCTGTTGTATAGTTTTTATCATACTCTGATGTTCCGTCACAAGTGTCTATCGGGCTGTATGATTCATTTGATTCTGATACACACAAACTTCCTATCTTTATGCAGTTGTTGAATAATATGTTCGCATTCAATGTGTATACATCTTTTCCCATCTTGTTTGGTTTTGCTTTTCCGTTTATATCATACACAAGACTTAAACACGAAGTTGTTTGAGAACCCGGTGCTGTTATATCACCTATTGAACAAGCAGGATTATAACTTAAGATTGCCGTATAACCGTTTATTAATCCTATCCCTAACGCTTTTGTTCCCCAGTTCCCTTCGTTTAAGTCACTAGAATTCTTTAAATTCTTTGTTTCAACTGTTTCACTGCCGTC
>JAIRZW010000088.1 GCA_031267015.1 Heliobacteriaceae bacterium
CTTGTGGTTACATTTCGTAAAGGAGAAAGTATGAGAAAGAAAGTTACATGTCATTGCGAGCCTTTAGGCGAAGCAATCCAGTCTGGATTGCCGCGGTCGCGCTTTGCGCTCCCTCGCAATGACAGAGCAGGTTTTACGTTGGCGGAAGTTTTGATTACATTAGGGATTATCGGGGTTGTTGCGGCATTGACCATGCCGGCTATTGTACAAAATTATAAAAGACAGGTCGCAACTTCAAGGATTAAAAAGTTTGTTTCAACAATAAATCAGGCATTTTTGAGTGCTAGTGCTGAAAAAGGAGATTATGAGGACTGGAGTCTTTCCGGACAGAATACTTACACCGGAGCGTATCAATTTTTGACGGAATATGTAACATCTTATATCGAGTATTTTAACATTACCCAAAGCGACAGTACATCTGCTGTTCTTAAATTTTTAGACGGTTCAACCGTCAAGGTTCATATTGGCAGTTGTATTGACCTGTCTTACGATGTAAATGGCGACAAATTGCCTAATAAATACAATAGAGACATTTTTAACTTTATGTTTTGCAGAAGACTCTCAGACTGTAATAATGAGCATAATTTCACAGCGTTATACTGTAACCCTTCACATCCGGCTGATTTGTCATTGCGTTCCAAATTGTTTGAAGATTGTAAAAAATATCCTGACAGCATAAATGGTTATTGTGTTCTGCTATTACAGCATGACCATTGGGAATTTCAAAAAGATTATCCGTATAAGCTTTAAAAACACCTATCGCAAATTTTATTGTATAATTGGTTTATGAAAATATTTTTATCGGGAATTGAATCAAAGGCAGAACAGTCCGAGGCCGGGCGGGCGTTGACAATAAAAACCGCTCGAGAAATTTTTGGACTTGAAAACCCTGAAATTGAAGTCGTGAACAAAAAACCGCGGTTTGTGAATTCGGATTTGCATTTTAGCATTTCGCACTCTGAAAAGCTTGTGGCTGTGTGTTTTGACAGCGAACCGACCGGGTTTGACATTGAGTTCATGAAAGAGCGGGATTTTGAAAAGCTTGCAAAGCGATACAATATTCCGGCGGAAAAAGAGGCGTTTTACCGCTTCTGGACTGCGCACGAGGCGAAAATAAAGCTTCAGGCCAAGCCGCTGGCTATTAAAACTTTCATGATTCAAGACGGCTACATGGCCTCAATCGCCTCTGTGAGGAAATTCGAGCTACCCGATTTTTCTGAATTCAGTTCCGCCTATGATTTTTAAATGGCGTTCTTCGCCCTCGCCAATACTTTTGCTCGCTAAATTATGCTGTTCCACCAGTTCGTGCTGAAGCTTGCGGATTTGCTGGCTCTGAGGTGTTAATTCAATATGTTCAGCGCCTGCAAGAATCTTACTGATTGCCTCTTTTGCCTCGTCCAGCGCGCGTTCCGCGTCATCATAATACCCTTGGAGCGTCTCGGAGGTCTCCGTAATCTGCAAAGCGTCTTTCATAACCTTCTGAATCTGCGCCATAGAATTCGTTTTGATATAGAAAATTTGCAGGCGGTAATTGCTGGCAGTGCTCAAAACCTTTGCGCCGCCTTTGGCAAAGTTCTTGTGCGCAAGCACAATGTCCGCATCATCGATGTTTCGGGTGATTTCAACGTTCATATCAAGCCGCTCGATTACTTTTTCCACTATGCTTCGCGACACGGCATACAAATAAATCTTCTTGAAATTCTTAACCTCATCCACGTACTTTTGGCGCGAAAAGCTGAACTTGAGGCTTTCAGCCTCAAGGGTTGATGGTTGGTTTTTCTCAACTCTAAACTCTAAACTCTCAACTTTATCTGATTCATAAACCTTGTCGACTTTGCGGATTTCCGGCCGGATTGGCCAGCCGCGAAGGATGTAATCCACTGCTTCGGCGGCGTTTTTGTATACGGCAAGCGTGTTTCTGTCAAGAATCTCGATTACAATGTCGAAAGTCGGTTGTTTTTCACGCTCCAGAACGGTTTTTTGCGATGCGCGGCGTTTCGCTTCGTCGTCGCCGAGGGTTACGGACTGAACCCCGCCCACCAAATCCGACAAAGTAGGGTTTTTGATTAAATTTTCAAGGCTGTTTCCGTGCGCTGTCGCGATAAGCATTACCCCGCGTTCAGCAATGGTACGCGCCGCTTGCGCTTCTGCCTCGGTTCCGATTTCGTCAACCACGATTACCTCGGGCGTGTGGTTTTCGACTGCCTCAATCATAATGTCTTTTTGGAATTCGGGCTGGCGAACCTGCATTCTTCTGGCATGGCCGATTGCAGGATGGGGATTGTCGCCGTCGCCCGCAATTTCGTTTGAAGTGTCAACGATTACGACACGTTTTCCCAAGTCGTCTGCCACAAGACGTGAAATCTCGCGTAATTTAGTTGTTTTACCCACGCCCGGACGGCCAAGGAAAAGAATACTTTTACCCAAAGAGCAAATGTCTTTTATGCATGCGATTGTGCCGGTTACGACGCGGCCGATACGGCAGGTCAGCCCGATTACTTTATTCTGGCGGTTTCTGATTGCGCTGATACGGTGAAGGGTTCCGGGTATGCCTGAGCGGTTGTCTGAGGTAAATTCCTGAATCCGGTTTGTTACATACTCCAAGTCCTCATCCGTTACAAA
The DNA here is from genome assembly GCA_031267015.1 of Heliobacteriaceae bacterium. GTDB lineage: Bacteria > Cyanobacteriota > Vampirovibrionia > Gastranaerophilales > Gastranaerophilaceae > UBA947. The sequence goes on from JAIRZW010000088.1 coordinate 2,623, forward strand.
ATCGCAGTCCAAATACTCAATCCGGCCGCCTGCATGCCGGATTTCCGGGGTGCGGCCCAAATCCAACACAATTTCGATTACATCTTCCATTTTTTCATAGGTGATGTGTTTGCGCACCTTATCGGGAAGTACGGCCATTAACTTGTCCAAATCATTCTGAAATTGAATATTGCTCAAAGATTATTGCTCCTGTACTGACACTATTATTATACCCGATTTTAAGCAATTTGTCTACTGTATTTCAGGTTCAGCACATATCAGACTTTTAAGCTCATCTCCTGATGCACCGAACCTCGTTAGTGTGAGTCTTGGGGAAGCGGCTGCGGCCGCCAATGGCGAAATCCTGTGACCATGCGAAATCTGGCGGAGCCTCTGAGGCTGACCAGTACTCACCAGACGTGATTCCGATGAGGTTTCCGTTCATATACATTGCGAGGAGTTCATCTCGATTAGGCACTGAATAATCAGGATTCTGGTTTGTGCAGGCTTGAGGAGCGTTATTGAAGGTAGACGCCACTGCCGCATTTTCTTTGACAACATCAGGTGCATAAGCTACCGAGCTTTCGTCAGGATAAAGTACTGTTATAAAGCCAATGTCTTTTCCTGCCTGATTAGGTTTTCCCAAGCCATTCATGTCATAAACAGCATTTACGCACACTCTGTCCTGGCCGTGGTGCGACGGTGAGACAGTGTCGTCATGCAGGCACTTAGGATTATAAAATAAGTTCACTGAATATCCGTTTGCCATCACAAAACCGTAGCTTGTTGTGTTGGTCTGGGTTGTTTCTCCCCAAGACATATATGGTGCTAAATCATGAAGCGTCTTTGGCATTGTCGTAGAAGTCCCCGTCAGTGTTTTTATCGCATTTGTGTTTGTTTCAATACCGCAACTGCGTAAGTTATTATTGTCACAGGTCTTGAGGATTTTAATTTGTTCTCTCAAGTGGTTTTCTACAAAATCCTGTGCATTTGCCGCACCTGCGATACCGCCGTTTACTGTTATTACACGCATGGCTTGTCCTATGGTTGACCATGCTTTTTTACGTGCTGCGTCATACACCTTGTCCTTGTAATTCGCTATCAGCGATGGCATAACCAATGCCGCTACCACTCCGATAATCCCAAGAGTAATTAAAACCTCTGCCAATGTATAACCTGTCCTTTTCATTTATAACCTCCTTTATTCCAATTCGAATTTTAATTGTAAACTATGGTCTACAACCATAGTCAATAAAAATTGTCATAATAAATTAAGAAATGTTACTACTCATTATTGTATAAGAAAAATTTCACTCTGTCAAGTCAATGTTATTAGGCTTTTCGTTATTGCGGAGAACGCAGTGACAAAACAATCCGGTAACTTCACAACCGCCGATTGCCGGATTGCTTCGCCCTGACGCCTCGCAATGACAGGTGAAGCTATGACGATTTTTATGTTATAATAAATATTATGAAACAGATTGTTGACGAAATTGCAAAAAAGCTTAGAGATGCATTAAAAGATGCTATCAGCGACTTTGAAGGTCTCTATGTCTTCGGCTCTCAAGTCCGAGGCGACGCCACAGAAGACAGCGACTTGGATATTGTTGTACTATTCGGACATGAACGCTTTTATCAACCAGACGCATTTTATGAGATCCTGTCTAAAATGAGATATGATTATTATGATGTTATTGATTTGGACATACACCCGAAAACACATAAACAATTAGAAAATAATCCTATTTTTTATAATGAAGTTGTCAACAGAGGAGTGTTTTATGGGTCAGTATAAAGATATTTTAGTAAATATTAATATTGAAAAATCTGATGAGGCGCTTGAAGTTGCCCAAGAAAGTTTAGAGAATAACCGCTTAACCACTGCATTAAACAGAATTTACTATGCGATTTTTTACACTGTTATCGCCTTGGCTTATAAGCATAATTTTGAAACCTCAAAACATGCTAAATTAATGGGCTGGTTTAACAAAAAATTTATTTATACAGATAAGATTTTTGACCCTAAAATCTATAAAATTTACGAAAACGCTTTTATGCTAAGACAAGAAAGTGATTATGAAACACTTTATCAGCCTGACATTGAGCAAGCCAAATCGCTTTTAGCGGACACGAAAACCTTTATCAAAACCGTAAGAAAAGCTATTTAGTTCTTGTCAAAAATTATTGAAAAAGGCCGGGTCCTAGAATAGGGCTTCGGCTAACGCCTCGCAATGACTAAGGATTCAACCCCTGTAAATCAACTTATTAAACTCCTTATCGCATGCGATGAACAAGTTTATACACTGCCAGCAGATTTCTTTGCGCAAATTGTAGCCTTCGGTGTTTCTTAACAGGCCCAAATAACTGTTCATTGTCGCAATAAATTTTTTCAGTTCCTCACCATAAAACCAACGTTCATTCTTCTTTTGCTCTCTGATAATCTTAAATATCCTTCTTAATGTCCTTTGGCGCAAACCTATTCTGTACGGCTTGACAACAAAACCCACAAAATCAATACCTTTATCAACTCTGTTTACCGTTTTCTTATTTTGATGAAGGTCCAGATTCAGGCGCTTTTTCAAAAATTTGGTAAGCTCCTTATGCACATGATTCAGATACTGCGGGTCTTTGTGCATAATAACAAAATCATCAACATACCTGACATAATACTTACATTTCAAGTGGTGCTTTACATACTGGTCCAAGACGTTCAAATACACGTTGCTGAAAAACTGGCTTGTCAGATTCCCTATGGGAAGCCCTTTTTCTGACGGAGTATGCCACAAACTCTTATATTCCGGTACAAGCTTAAATTTATAAGCCGGTGATTTTATATAAACATTATCCCTTGCATCATGAAATATAACTTTTTCTATAAGCTTTAATATCCATTCTTCGCTCACGTATCTTTGAATCTCGGAAAACAAGATTTGTTTATCAATGCTTACAAAAAAATTCCTCAAATCCGCTTTCAAATAATATGCGTCCTGCGTATAA
>JAIRZW010000137.1 GCA_031267015.1 Heliobacteriaceae bacterium
CTTTTCCGGACGGGTTCGGGCAGGAATTGATTGAGAAGTTTATTGAAGAAACCGGATGCGGCGGGGTTCTGGCAAACCGGCCGGCAAGCGGTACAGCGATTATTGAAGAATTGAACGGGGAACACCACCGCACAAAATTCCCGATTGTTTACACGAGCGCGGACAGCGTGTTTCAAATCGCGGTTGATACTGACCTAATCCCGCTTGAAACGCTTTATGGCTGGTGTGAAATTGCGCGGCGGATACTTGATGAAGGGGATTACAATGTTTCGCGGGTGATTGCACGGCCTTACAAGGTTATTGACGGCAAGCCGGCGCGGATTTCCAGGGATAGACGAGATTATTCAATGGTTCCGAAACGCACGCTTTTGAACGAAATCGAAGAACGCGGGGGCAGCGTTTACGGCATAGGCAAAATCGAAGATATTTTTGCCGGCTCCGGCGTAACTCACGCTGTTCATACGGGTTCAAACAAGGAAGGGCTTGAATTAACGCTTGAGGCAGTAAAAGGCGGCGATTTTGACATTATTTTTGCCAATCTTGTTGACACTGATATGCTTTACGGCCACCGCAACGACGCTGCGGGCTACGGCAGAGCCATAGAGGAGGCCGACGAATACATCGGAAAAATTATCAGCCGCATGGGTAATGATGATTTGCTTATAATTACCGCTGACCATGGATGTGACCCGACTGTTTCCGGCACTGACCATACGCGCGAATATGTTCCTTTGCTGGTTTACGGTAAAAATATCGCGCCAAAAAATCTCGGAATCCTTGACGGATTTGACAATGCAGCAAGAATGATAAAAGACTGGCTGTTATTAGACAAGAAGTAAAACAAATCCTGCCTGCCTCATAACTTTAGAAAATGTACTTGACAAGCACCCAAAAATCTTATACAATCTCATATGGTTACATTTCGTAACAGATAGGAGAAAATTATGAGAAAAAAAGCGTTTACGCTGGCAGAGGTATTAATTACACTCGGCATTATCGGAGTAGTTGTGGCATTAGTTATGCCGGGGCTTATTCAGGATTGGAGGGAGAAATCATACGCGACTGCAAAAGATGTATTTAACAGGCGGCTGGAAGAAGCAACAAGACAAATGAATGTGAATGAAGCATTAACAGGTTATTCTACTACAGAAGCATTTGTCAACGAACTAAAGAAATATTTAAAAGTATTACAAGTATGTCCGGACCCGTCAGGTTGTTTTGCAGCTACAGTAACTAACAGTGACGGCAGTGAAGCAGTGGAAACGAAGGACTTAAAGAATTCAAGTAACTTAAATGAAGGGAAGTGGGGGACAAAAGCATTAGGGATAGGATTAATAAACGGTTATACAGCAATCTTAAGCTATAATCCTGAGTGTTCAATAGGTGATATAACTGCACCCGGCTCACAAACAACTTCGTGTTTAAGTCTTGTGTATGATATAAACGGAAAAGCAAAACCAAACAAGCTGGGCAAAGATGTCTATACATTGAATGCTGATATATTCAACAGTTGCAGTGGAATAAAGATAGGGAAATTATGTGTATCAGCAGAACATGAGCAATACAGTCCTCTAGATACTTGTAATGGAAACACAGAGTATGACTCTCATGGAACTAATAATGTATATTGTTCAAATAACAATTGGGCGGGTGCTAAAAAACACTGTGACGACCTAGGCATGCGTCTTCCAACGCGTAGTGAGCTGGTCTCGCTCAAAGACTCAGGCCTTTCAGACTGGTTTTGGTCTTCGGAGCAGTACAATGAACACTACGCATGGGATGTACGCCTGCCTGATGGCTATCAGGGCGCCAACGCCAAGCACAACACCAGCCGCGTTCGTTGTGTGAGGTGATTGTTTAGTCTAATATATGTTGAACGCGGACAGCAGATTGATTTTTAAAATTTTTACGATACAATGTGTTTGTGAAATTTTTACACTTACAGATAATATAAGGAGAATTTAAAATGACAGTAAAAATCGAAGACGGATGCATTGCTTGCGGCGCTTGCGAATCAATTTGCGAAGCCGTGTTTAAAGTAGAAGACATCGCCGTAGTTAATGAATCAGCGGTAGAGGCTAACATGGACTGCGTAAAAGAAGCGGCAGATGCCTGCCCGGTGGCAGTTATCACCATTTCATAAATTCATTTATAAAGAAAAGGGCTCCTAAAGGGGGCTCTTTTTTTGTTATCTGCTCTGGCAGACAAGCACAACGCTTTGGGAAGACGGAATATTACCTTTTGCAGGGGTTACGTTGCCTTGTTCGTCCACTATGCCTTCAAGTGAGCACGTGTACTTGCCTGTATTGGCCGGTTTGATTTGCTGAACACTCTGTTCCAATGCCGTAATCCTTGCATTAATCCGGCTTTCAGCGTCGCTGATTGCCTGATTATAGCTTGTGTCAGGTGTTGTAAAAGGTTCCTGAACAGGAGTGTTTTGTACAGGAATTTCCACATTTTTTTTGTCTGCGTTGTGTATGACCAGCGGAACGCTTACGGCTATTACAAAAGCCGCTACAATTAATACCATTGCTGCCTGAATCATTGTGAATCGTTTCATAATAACATCCTTTCGTTTTAAGCTATGGGATTTCTCTTACTACATTTTTTAACGCCTCTAACGCATCTGCCGGAAGCTTATCCAGCCCTGCTTTTTCTGTTTCGCGGGACTTCACAAACTCAATTCTGTCCTGCATGCGCGCAGTAAACTGTTTTACATATTCCTGATTCGCAAATGACGCGTTAAATCCGTCAATTTTCATGATTTGAATATCAGAAAAATTTTCCCATTTTTCAAATTTGGCCGTGCCTTCGACGATTGCCTCAATAATGCCTAAAGTATGCTCGGGCTTGACTTTCACACCCATAAAGTCACCGGTATTCAAAATATAGCAATCAACTCCGTCTGAAATAAGCTGTTTAAACCGGGTATAGTCCATTTCGAGCGGATACACGCGGAACGGGTTTGCGTAAGGCTC
>JAIRZW010000165.1 GCA_031267015.1 Heliobacteriaceae bacterium
GATAGGTATTAAATCATTTGTCATGCTTGTGCCTCTGGAGATTATTATACCACAAAAAACTGTCTCAATTTACATATACTTTTGTTCATAATCATCCATAGCACGCTTGAGAGTATCTAAAATTCACAGTGCCGTTGCTTTTCATTTTGATAAGCTGATTTTCGGCGGTTTCTATTTTTTGGTCAAATAAAGCTTCCTGGTTCGGTGTAAGGTCAGACGGAAGAATTTCAGCTTGTTTAAGTAATTGTTCTTTTGTGTATTTTTTCATGGTGTATCCTTTCTAAATGCTGTTATAATGACAATACATTGGAAATCCTCCGTCATTGCGAGGCGGTAGCCGAAGCAATCCAGAAAGCCGGCGGTTATTGCAAGATTGCGTGATACAAATCTTCCCAATCCGGATTAAAATTCTCAATCAATTTCAATTTATATTTTCTTGAACCGCCTTTAATCTGCTTTTCTCTTTGGATAGCTTGAGATATGTCTTCAAATATTTCATAGTATCCCAACTTGTCAACCTCATATTTTTTAGTAAACCCGTCAGCCAATTTGTTTTTATGTTCATATACACGTTTTACTAAATCAGCGGTAACACCCGTATATAAAGTACCGTTGCGCTTATTAAATAATATATAGATGTAGCTTTGCTTGTTCATGATTTTTCTGGATTGCTTCGTCAAACCTTCGGTTTTCCTCGCAATGACGGGTGTGCTCCTTGGTCATTGCGAGCGGCGCAAATGTTTCATTTGCGGAGCGCGGCAATCCAGAAAGCGGCAGTCGTAAAATTCTGGATTGCTTCGCCCTGACGGAGGTCAATCCGTCGGGCTCGCAATGACGGATATTGTTAAGTTTCTTGTAGGTCATGGTGGTTAAAGCTTGCTTTTTGCAAGGGTGTATGGTATAATTAATGTTGTAAACACTTGTTATTAGTTAATTTAAGGAGATTGATTTATACGAAATCCAATATATTGCTGCGCTGATTTTCGGCGGCCTAAATGATTAAATAATTGAATAACTTATCTCCTTACGCACCTCACGGTGAGGATAGCGGCCTTGGGGCCCCGGTAGCGGTAGCCATTGCCGAAAAATCTGCCACCAACCTAACTCTGGAGTAGCCTCAGAGGCTGACCAGTAGATGCCGGACGCGATTCCGAGAAGGTTTCCGTTCATGTACATTGCGAGAAGTTCATCTCGATTCGGGAGTGAGTAATCAGGGTTCTGGTTTGTACAAGCCTGTGCAGCATGCTCAAAGTCAGAACTTGTCGCATTGGTTTTAACAACATCCGGTGCATAGGCCACCGATGTTTGGTCAGGGTAGATTACTGTTACAAAACCTATGTCTTGACCTACTTGGTTTGGTCTTCCAAGACCGTTCATGTCGTAAATAGCGTTTACGCATACTCTATCTTGACCATAGTGGTTCGCTTCAGGAAGATCCTGCATACAGTTCGGGTTGTAAAACAAATTCACTGAATATCCGTTTGCCATCACAAAACCATAACTTGGAGTGTCGGTTTTAGTTGTTACTCCATTTGACATGCCGCTTGCTAACTCATAAAGAGTAGTTGGCATGGTCATAGGAGTTTCAGACATTGATTTTATCTTATTTGTTTCGGTTTCAATCCCGCAACTGCGTAAGTTAGCATTATCGCAAGTCTTAAGCATCTTTATTTGTTTTTTCAGGTGGTTTTCCACAAAATCCTGTGCATCTGCTGCGTCTGCGATACCGCCATTTACCGTTATGATTCGCACACCTTCACCGATTATAGACCAAGCTCTTTTACGCGCTGTTGCATAATCCTTGTATTTTATATCTTTTATCAAAGTCGGAAGCACCAATGCCGCTACCACTCCGATTATACCGAGGGTTATTAACACCTCCGCTAAAGTAAAACCTGTCTTTTTCATTTGTAAAACTCCTGCGCTTATCTGTCATCAATTTGTAGCTTAGCAAGGTTTTGGCGTAATGAGAATGACATATTTTTACATTATTTCTGCAATTTTGTGTAAAACCCTGACTTGTCCATGTCATTCCCTCGCAATGACAGCCTTCTTCTATCTAATATGGCTTTGAACTTACACTGTTTAAGTTGTAACCTTTAAACCAGTTTTCAACTCTGGTTTGGTATTCCTTCATCACATTCTCGTTTTGATTTTCTTGTTTGCCGCACTCAAGTCCGTCTTTATAAAGCTGTTTTACAGCCGCCAAAGTTTTAGGGCCGGGCTTGCCTTCGGTGAACATATATATGTTCCAAAGTCTTCTTTCGCAAAGGCCAAGCAATTTATTTTTAGGGTCTTTGCCCCAATAGTTAACGTTTATAAGCGATGCGGCCGTGTCAAAATCACCTTTTTCTATGGCAGCCTGCAAGCCGGCAGTAAGTCTGTCCGGGCCTTTGTTATAAACATAATCAATCAGCGCCTGTTTTTTTCTGAAATTCAAATTGCTGTAACCCATTACCGGCGCTTTGGCTTTGTTAAGGTCGTTTGCCAATAGTGTGTAAATCTCAATGTCACCAAGAGTCCTGCCTTCATAAGTTTTGTTCTTAATTTCTTCCGGGGTAAGATTGTGGCCGTAACCTATTGCCTGATTGCCAACGTCGTCGCTTATTGTTGTTCTTTTGCCTTCGTATGCAATAATCTGTTTAATAAAAGACTCTGTCATTTTTGTTGCTTCGGCTATGTCTGAAACTGTCTTTATATTGGTAACTTTTTTCGGTTCCTGCTGCACATGTATCGTCGGTTTTGTTGCAAGGCTGCTATCGGGAAGCGGCCGGGTGGAATATGTCTCTTTAGGTCCGCTTTGTTCAAAAATCGGCGGATATGTTTTATTTTTTTTGCATGCTTTGTATAACAACCCGCCGGCTGTTATTGCTGTTGCTGCTGCAATAAATAGTTTTACTCTTGACATCATATATGTTCCTCTTGGATTATCCGCAGCTCGCAAAAGCGTGGTTTTGCTCGCGGGGACGTGCTGGGTGGCTTCGCCACACGGCGCACTTGCGGAAATCCGCCCCCGTATATATTTAAACAATTCTTTCTGCGCAAAATTGCCCGGATTTATTCATGTTTACAAAACTTTACAGTTAATGCAGGGTTTTTGTAAAAATTTTCATGTTTGTATTTTAATCATGTTTATTGTACACTTATTTTTAAAAAGGAGCACTAGATGAATACATTAGCAAAAGAAACGTTTAGTGAAGAGGTCATTTACCGCAAAAACCACAAGACTATTGACAAAATTCACTTTTTTGACCCTGCAACAGGCGCAAAAGTCAGAACAAATCATTACGATTATTTTAATGACGAGAAAATCCGCACAATAGACGAATTTGATATTGAAACCGGTAAGAAAATCCGCACAACAAGTTTTGTGCTCTATAAATCCGTTGATGAATTTGACATTGAAACCGGCAAAAAAATTCGGACAATAAATTACGACATCCACGACGAAAGCAAAATTGTTTCTGTTCAGGAATATGATTTGGACTACGAAAAAATCGTAAAAATTTCCTTGTTCAAGAAAAACAGCGATGATATCAGCCTGATTAAAGAAATTAACCCGGTTACAGAAAAAGTCGTTAAGTGGACAAGCTGCAAGGACGCGGCAAAAAATGTTAAATCTATTTACGAGTACAAGCCGCGCAAAAGCGACTCCGTAAAATCAACTTACATGCACAAAGAAAACCACCGGAAAATCCACATGAAAGCTGATTATCGCAAACTGAACCCGCTCGGAGAAACCCAGAAAGAACATATGGCTAAGCTGATTGATAATTTATACAAAAATAACCTCAAGTTTGAGCTTGGCAGAAAAACAGGAGTTTTATTTTAATAAGATGCAGACAAAAACATTAAACAACGGAGTTCAAATTCCGGTTCTGGGCCTTGGTGTGTTTCAATCCGGAAAAGACACTGCAGAAGCCGTAAGAGAGGCGCTTAACGCGGGTTACCGCCACATTGACACCGCCAAGATTTACGGCAACGAAGCAGACGTTGCACAAGGTATCAAAGACAGCGGCGTTGACAGAAAAGAAATTTTCATTACAACAAAGCTGTGGAACGACGACATGCGCGCACACAAGCAGCGCGAAGTTATTCAGCAGAGCCTGGATTTATTGCAGACGGATTATATTGATTTGTACCTGATTCACTGGCCCGTTGCGGGTGTTTTTGCCGAGTCGTGGAAAATCATGGAAGAATATTATAAGAAAGGCGTTTTGCGTGCAATCGGCGTAAGTAACTTCCATAAGCAGCATATGGACGAGCTTTTGAAGACCGCTGAAATCATTCCGGCCGCAAACCAAATTGAACTTCACCCGTACCTGACGCAGGAAACATTGGTAAAAGAAAATTCAGACCTTGGAATCGCAACTGAATGCTGGAGCCCGATTGCGCGCGGCAAAGTGTTCAGCGACGAAACGCTTATTGCTCTGGCGCAAAAATACGGCAGGACTATCCCGCAAATCGTATTGCGCTGGGAGATTCAGCGCGGACTCATAACCATTCCGAAATCAGTCCACAAAGATAGAATCATTGAAAATATACAGGTGTTTGATTTTGAACTTTCGGCCGAGGACATGGCAGTGATTTCCGGCCTTAACCGCGATGAACGCATGATGCCGGAAGCCAATCCCGACACATTCACGTTTTAATATGTTAATCTACGGCAATAAATTATTTAAAAATCCGGTTGAAATCGTAATGGCTGATGACAATTTGGAAGCGGCTTTTGCGCGGATTGAGGAGCTGAGGAAAAAATATTTCCTGCTCGGCTATGTGCGGTACAACGCGGCTTCGCCGCGGCTGTATTTTGAAGCGTTTGAGGGGTTTGAGGATTATGCGCCGCGTTCGGATAAGACTTTTTGTCTAAACCCCAAGCCAGCAGTGAGTTTTGACGAGTACGCCGCGGCAATTCACAGGATTAAAGAGGAAATCGCGTGCGGAAACACTTATGAGGTAAACTACACATACGATTTTGACGTGGAGTTTTCAGGCGATGAGACGGAACTATACGAATACCTTCTGAAAAAGCAGAAAACGCCTTACAATGCCTTTATTAAGAACGAATTTGACACTGTTTTGTCGTTTTCGCCGGAATTGTTTTTTGAGCTTGAGGGAAGCCGCGTCATAACGAAGCCAATGAAAGGCACTGCCGCGCGCGGCAAAACCCCTTCCGAAGACGCTCAGATGAAGGATTTTCTTGCCAACGACCCTAAAAACCGCGCGGAAAACGTTATGATTGTTGACCTTTTGCGCAACGACCTTGGCAGAATCGCCAAAACAGGCACGGTGAAAGTTACGCGGCTGTTTGAAATCGAAACCCACCCGACGCTTCACCAGATGACCTCGCAAATCGAAGCGGATTTGGCGGACGGAATGAGGCTCTACGATATTTTTAAGGCGATTTTTCCTTGCGGCTCGATTACGGGCGCGCCCAAAATCAGTACTATGAAGATTATTGGTGAAGTTGAAAAGGGCGAACGCGATATTTACTGCGGTGCAATCGGATTTTTAAGCCCGGAAAAAGCTGTTTTCAGCGTTCCGATAAGGATTCTGCAAAGGCGCACGGGCAGTACAGTTTTTAAATACCGCGTTGGCGGCGCGATTGTGTGGGATTCCGACGTGCAGGATGAATGGCTCGAAACCGTCACGAAAACGCGGTTTTTGAGTGATGATTTTCAACTAATCGAGACCATGCTGGTAGAAAACAACAAAATCCTGTTTGAGGCCGAACATCTGGAAAGGCTGAGGAAGTCAGCAGAGCATTACGGGTTTAAGTATAATCCCCTCTCCCCAACGTGGGAGAGGGATAGGGTGAGGGGGATTATCAGAATCCTGTTGAACAAAGACGGACAAATTTCTGTTGAACACAAAGAACTCACACCGGTCAGCAGCACGCTGAAAATTTCACCGCTGAGAACAGACCGCGAAGAATTTCTGTTTCATAAAACCACTTACCGGCCATATTACAGCGAAAACGCGGTTTTTTTCAACAAACAAGACGAATTAACCGAAACCTCAATCGCAAACATAGTACTTGAAATCGACGGCAAATGGTACACACCGCCGGCAGAATGCGGGCTTTTGAACGGAATTTACCGCCAAAAGCTTCTGCACGAAGGCAAATGCGAGGAAAAAATTCTTTATTTAGAAGACCTTAAACAAGCGCAGCGGATTTTTTGCGTAAATTCCGTGCGCGGGCTTTGGGAGGTCGAAATTGATTTTAATTGATAATTACGACTCGTTCACATACAATATTGTCCAGTATTTGCAGGAATTTGGGGTTCAGCCAAAGGTCTTTGAAAACGACAGGGTGAGCGTCACGGAACTTGAAGAAATGGATTTTGAGCGGATTATAATCTCACCCGGCGCAGGAAATCCTGACACGGCAGGAGTTTCGCTTGACGTGGTTAAGCATTTTTACAGGACTAAAAAAATTCTCGGGGTTTGTTTAGGCCACCAGTGTATAGCGCAGTTTTTCGGCGCGAAAATCGTCAAAGCGCAAGAGCCTGTGCACGGTAAAACTTCGAGAATCTTTTTTGACCGGGCATGCCCGCTTTTTAAAGGGATTGCGCAGGGGTTTGAGGCAACGCGCTACCATTCGCTTGTTGTTGAAGATATAAAACCTCCATTGATTGCGGCTGCGCAAACCAAAAACTTTATAAATATGGCGATTCAGCATAAATCCCTGCCTGTTTTCGGGGTTCAATTCCACCCTGAAGCAATCCTGACCGAACATGGCAAGGCGCTTTTAAATAATTTCATGAATATCGCTTGACAAATTCTTGATTTTCTTATACAATCACTAGTGGTTACATTTCGTAAAGGAGAAAAGTATGAGAAAGAAAGTTACATGTCATTGCGAGGGAGCGCAAAGCGCGACTGCGGCAATCCAGAAAAAAAGACTGGATTGCTTCGCCCTATGGGCTCGCAATGACGTGGGAGGTTTTACGTTGGCGGAAGTTTTGATTACATTAGGTATTATCGGAGTAGTAGCCGCCTTGACAATGCCAAGCCTTATCCAAAAGCAAAATGACCGGGCGACTGTGGCTAAGGTTAAGAAAATGTATTCGGTAATTTCAAACGCTGTGAGGCTTTGGCAGGCGGAAGAAGGATGTGACACAGACGTTGCGGACTGCATAGGACAATATGCGGCTTATGACTGCCAAAATGCTTTTAGCGGGATAGAAAAAAAGTTGAATATTGTGGACAGAGTGTATCAAAATCAGTCCAAAAATGTTGCCTGGCTGCCTGCTGTTTCATACGGATTAGACGGCAGTGCTGCCGCTCAGGGCTGGGAGGGTGTAAGTCAGTTGGGAGGAAGCGGTACCTGCGAGTATCTGCTTAATGACGGCGTAACAATGACAGTACACATGCCTGATGAAGGCGGCAGAGTCAGCGGTTTTATATTTTTCGATGTTAACGGGCCAAAGGCTCCTAATCGTGTAGGCAAAGATATATTTCCTATTGGTATCGGTTCATATCGTTCACCTGCTAAGGGGGTTAATCCATATTATACGGAAGACAACTCCGGAAATAATTGGGGATTATGCCGGTATAGAAATGGTGAAGAATGCAGCCCTGATGACGGCAAAAGCCCCACAGCATACGTAATTGCACATGACAAACTGCCTGATTTGGTTAAAATGGGGTATCCTAAATAGTTAATCTAATCACCGCGTAATGGCGGTTTGCGGTTCCGTTCTCTTTTCGATAGGAGTAGAATAAATCATTGTTGCAGCACGTGCAATAAGGGCAGATATCAACTTCATTTACCCCTGCTTCGCGCAGCTGGCGCGCGTTTATAGATTTTAAGTCCACAAAAATCTTTCCGTCGCGCCGCTCAAATTCACCCTGCACAGGCGCAAGCCGTTCAAAAACTTCTTCGCCCACGTCATAACACTTACCACAAATCGCCGGCCCTACTGCCGCAGCGATTTCACCTTTACCAAGCATTTCAACCGTGCGCTGAACAATCTTTTGCGCGGTTCCGCGCCAGCCCGCATGCGCAACCGCCGCCGCACCGCTGGTTCGGTTATACAAAATCACCGGCGTGCAATCCGCAAACTTCAAATAAACCGCGCCGGGGCCGTCCAGTACCAGCGCATCCGTGTCAGGGTAATCAGCCACACCCGGCTTTACAAACGCAACATTTGCGCTATGTGTCTGGGTCGGGTGAATAAGGTTCACAAAGCCCAAATCCTCAACCGACACGCCGCGCGTAGTGAAACAGTGTTCCAAGCCTTGCAAAATACTTGACTTGAGTAAATTATTTCCGTTAAAATAAAACATGTGCTTTATTGTACAACAAAAAC
>JAIRZW010000016.1 GCA_031267015.1 Heliobacteriaceae bacterium
AATTAAAATACGGCGAAGGATTGAGCCTGAAATTCGGCGATTATAAATTGACTTTTGCGCGCAACCGCGACGAGAAAGATTTTCCGGAAATCCTTAAAAAATGGTACAAATGCCGTACCGGAAAGGTTTTAAACCTCGACAACCCGCAAACCCTGAACGAAAAAACCCAGTGGCTGAAATTATATGACAATTCGCCTTTAAAAACGCGGCTTGCGGACAAATATCTTGTGCGCGATTGGGTAAAAGAACAAATCGGAAAGGAATATTTGATTCCGCTTTTAGGGGTTTGGAATAATTTTGACGAAATTAATTTTGACAAACTGCCTGAAAAATTTGTGCTGAAAGCCAATCACGGCTGCGCCTGGAACGTTATCGTCAAAGACAAATCAAATTTCAACAAAGCCGCGGCCAAAAAGAAATTTGACAAATGGATGAAGCGCAATTACGCATACAAAGCGGGTTTGGAACTTCAGTACAAAGACATTCCGCCTAAAATCATTGCCGAGCAGTACATTACGGACAAAAACGGCGAACTTAACGACTATAAAGTGCTTTGTTTCAACGGCGAGCCAAAATTCATCTGGATTGACATGGGGCGCTTCAAAAAACGCACGGAAAACATTTATGACATTGATTGGAATTTGCAGCCGTTTTTGCTGACCTACGAGAACTCCAAAGAGCCTGTACCGCCGCCGCAGAATCTGGCTAAAATGATTGAATTTGCGCGCAAACTGAGCAAAGATTTTGCAATGGTGCGCGTGGATTTTTATGACGTGGACGGCAAACTGTACTTTGGCGAAATGACTTTCACTTCCGCAAGCGGCGTGGACAAATTCAAGCCTGCTGAATACGACTTAAAACTCGGACAGATGTTGGAGCTTCCGAATGCAAATTTATAAAAAAGAAAAAATCGGCAAAAAACGAATAATAACCATTTTCGGTCTTAAATTCACCTACCATGCCGGCCGGAAGTACAAGTATGAGCCGGTAACGGCCTGCGGGGTTAATGAAACACCGCGTGCGCCAAAGGTTATTGTTTCTTTGACTTCTTTTCCGGCAAGGATTGTGTCGCTGCACAAAACAGTAACTTCGCTCTTAAACCAGACTTTTAAGCCGGACGCAGTTGTGCTCTGGCTTGCGCAGGAGCAATTCCCGGGCGGTGAAAATGACCTTACGCCCGAGCTTCTAAATTTAAAACAATACGGGCTTACAATCAGGTGGTGCAATGATATTCGGTCTTTCAAAAAGCTGGTTCCTGCGCTGAAAGAGTTTCCGAACGACATAATAATCACGGCTGACGATGATATTTACTATGATAAAGTAATGGTAGAGCGGCTTTACGACTCTTATTTGAAAGCGCCGGAAAACATTCACTGCCACCGGGTTACTAAGATTTTCCGCAGGCCGGCATGCCGGACAGGGGGGATTCCAATCAAAGCCAAAGGCGGCGGCAAACATTTTTACAAAAAACCGTCTTTTGCGAATAAACTGGTTGGCATGGCCGGGGTTTTGTATCCGCCAAATTCGCTATACAAAGACATTACAGACGAAAAATTATTTATGGAGCTTGCGCCGACCAATGACGACATTTGGTTTTGGCTAATGGCTGTTCTGAACGACCGCAAAATCCGGGTTATAAAAGGGCATATCCCGAACCCGCCTGACTTGGACGAAACGTTAAGCACCCCATGCCTTACACAAATCAACGACCACGGCGATAACCTTTTCTACACCCAGCTTGCAAACGTGCTCAACCATTATCCGGGACTTGAATCAAAACTCTTTATATCTTAATCGGATAGTTGTCCTTAATCTGCCAGCCGTCTTCAATAATTTTTTTAGAATATATATCCTGAGGTGTAATTGTACCGTTTGCATTACGATTAAGCTGAAAATAATCTCTGCCTAATACATTAGGCGGTTTTGGGCCGTTTAAATCAAGCATAATAAGAGGTGAAGGAGCCGTACTTGTGCCTGAAAATGCACGAACATTAACATATGCTCCGTCAGGAGTTACAAATCCTACGCCTCTGACAGCGGCGGCAGTAATCTGCGTGCCGTCGGCATTTGACCAAGGAGCATCTGCCTTATAACCGCATTGGGTCCAAGTTGTGCACTCTTTCATTATAACAAGATAAGGCTTCCAATACTTGTCAAAATAAGCCCGCTCGCCAATATCACCTGCAACATCCCACTCCGCATAGTCGCCGTAATCTGCCTCCGCGCGCCTGACAGCATTAGATAAGGTGTTATAAGTCTTTTTCAGCCTTGTAACCATTTCCTGCTTTTTATAATTCGCAATCAGTGCCGGCATGGTCAAAGCAGCCACAACACCAATAATCCCGAGGGTTATTAATACTTCCGCAAGAGTGAATGCTAAGTTTTTCTTATCCATGCCAAAATCTTAACACAGCATCGCAAGTTTGTCAAGTAATTATCAAGTTGTTACATTTCGCAACCTACGCTGCCAGAATCTGCGCAAGCACTTCAGGGTAACGCTTCATCAGGGTGTCCGCAAAAGGCTCGGTGTCAATCTGGGTTATGACAATCGACAGCAGGTCATTCGGAAGCTGTTTAAGCATCTTGATAACTTCTTCATTCTCAAGTTTTGCCATTGCTTTAACCATGTCGTCTTTTTGTTTTTGGTTGTAAATAATCTTCGTATAAGCGTCCGCGTCAAACAACTGGAACCGCTCAGGCTGCTCTTTTGCGAGCGATAAAATCAACTGGTATTTTTGCTCGGGCAGCAGGCTTCTCAACGCCTCATGGTATTCGCGCGGGCGCAAATCGCCGATTTTATTTGCTAAATCAAATCCGTTAAGTTCTTCTTCAACCGGCCTTCCTGTGGTCTGCTCCAGAATTTGTATAAGATATTCCGGCGGAAGCGATTGCAAATGTTTTAAA
>JAIRZW010000172.1 GCA_031267015.1 Heliobacteriaceae bacterium
CACGGATTTTCGCCTTATCCCATTTTGTATAATCATCGCCTTTATTTCCGTAAGACAGTACAAGTATTGTGCTAAAATCCCTGCTAAGCGGCAGGTATTCACGCCCGATTAGCTTGCCGTCATCCGTAAAAAACGCCACCGGCAGTGATTTCAGGTCAGGGGAAATCGTAAGCACAGGCATGCGTTCTTTCACGATAATCTGAAGCCGCGCAGGAAACGCATAGCGTCTTATATAAACCTTTTCGACCGGCCCAAGTTGCCGGATTTGTGTTTTTAACTCATTTACCCCCATCATATAAATCGGCAAATCAGGAACGTTGTTTTTTTTGAGGATTGCCAGAATCTTATACGACGGCACGATTTTGTTGTTTGAAACCTCTATAATATTGGAATTAACGTAGCTGAACGCATTTTTGTTAAGATACCACTGCGGGCAAACAGCAAGGAAATACAGCCCAGCCGCAAGCGCTATTGTAATAAAAAACCTGGAAACAGTACGGATAGTTTCGCGTTTTTTGCGGCTTTTGCGTACATGACGCTCACGCTGCTTGGTTTTAACAAGACGGCCGCTGTCTTCACCTCCGTCATTCTGAGGCTCACCGTGCCGAAGAATCTCTATGTCATTCTCGTCAGCCATTATTTATTCAACCCTGCACTGTTTAAGATTAGTAACACCAGATTATCATAATCGATTCCCATGGCAGCTGCCTGCGCCGGCAAATCGCTCGTATCAGTCATTCCCGGGCTTGTGTTAATCTCAAGCACGTACGGAATCCCCCTACCGCTATCGCGGTTCCCCCCCCTTGCAAGGGGGGCCGGGTCAACAATAAGAAAGTCCACGCGCGAAACCCCGCTGCAATTCGCCGCAGTGTGGGCTTTGACAGCGATTTCCTTAACCCGCTGCGTCATTTCGCTGCTGATTTGCGCTGGAAGAATAAACTCGGTCATGCCTTTCGTGTACTTTGCCTCGTAATCGTACCATTCGTTTTTCGGGCGCAATTCAAGGATTTCCGTGGCAAACGTCTTGCCTTCGCGCTCTAAAACCCCCACTGTCGCGCTAACTCCGGTCAAATATTCCTCAATAAGCACATCCGGATTGTATTTTGCGGCTTCTTCATACGCAGCTTGAAGTTCGTCCGGTGAATTAACCTTTGTCATGCCAAAACTGGAGCCTTCGCTCACCGGTTTTGTGATTAGGGGATATTTTAAGTCTTTTGTTTTTTCGCGAACGTCTTCACCTTGCCGGATAAACACCGATTTCACAAGCGGAACCCCGCACGCAGCAAGAAGTCTTTTCGTGTATTCCTTGTTCATGCACACAGCGCTTGCCATTACGCCGCAGCCTGTGTACGGGATTCCCAGAACTTCCAAAAGCCCCTGAATACAGCCGTCTTCACCGTATTTCCCGTGAAGCGCATTGTAAGCAACTTCAAACCCGCCATTAACGAGGGTTTGGGCAATATTTTTATCAACGTCCACAAGCCCGGCATTCTTAAACCCCAGCCGCTGTAAGGCAGCATGGCAGTTTTTGCCCGAACGCAACGAAACCTCGCGCTCCGAAGACATCCCGCCGTATAAAATGGCTATTTTCGTTTCTTTTTCAATATTTCCCATATTTCAACCTCTCTTGCATTGTTTCCGCCCAAGAACTCAATTTCCGGCACAAGCTTTATTTTAAATTTGTCATAAACCGCGTCATATATTTTAAGCATTAACTCCAAAACATCCAAAGAAGTTGCATTGCCGGTGTTTACAATGAAGTTTGCATGCCTGTCCCAAACCTGCGCGCCGCCGACTGACGCACATTTCATGCCTGCTTCGTCAATAACCCTGCCCGCAATATTATTTTTCGGGTTCTTGAAAATGCTGCCAGCATTCGGAAGCTTCAACAGCGGATGGTGGTTTTTTCTGAAAATTAAATTCTCCTCTATTGTGCGCATAATTTTTTCAACAGGTTTACGGCGCATGTTAAATGTTGCGGCAAGCACAATATACGGCTTTTTCTG
The DNA here is from genome assembly GCA_031267015.1 of Heliobacteriaceae bacterium. Classification (GTDB taxonomy): domain Bacteria; phylum Cyanobacteriota; class Vampirovibrionia; order Gastranaerophilales; family Gastranaerophilaceae; genus UBA947. The sequence continues at coordinate 2,007 of JAIRZW010000172.1, forward strand.
GCAGATTGAAGTTCTGTATCCGAACTGCATTTCTTCATTTGAAAGCGTAAATTTCCCTTTGGATTTTGAATAAAGGACTGCGCTGTCAAGCACATCAGCAACTGCTGTTCCGGACGCTGAGGCGTTCATATAGACAGTTCCGCCGACCGACCCCGGAAACCCGATCATAAACTCTATTCCGCTCAACCCTTCATCGCACATTGTCTGCGCCAAAAACGGCACCTTAACCCCGCATTCGGAATATAACTTATCCCCGGTAAAATAAAAATTCTTTAATTTGCTTGTGGAAATAATCACTCCATCATACCCTTCCGAAGATATTAACATGTTAGAAAGATTCCCGGAAACTTTTGGCTTCGGCGTTTTTTTGACTACATACCCAAACTCGTCCAAATTACGCGGGAAGTATATTTTATTGACTTTCCCGCCGATTTTGAAGGTAGTTAAGCCGCTTATATCAAAATTTTCTTTAAACTCTACCTGCAACAACAGCCTCCTTTATTTCTTTACCCAGATACGTAATGGTTCCCGCGCCCAGACCGATAACTATGTCGTGCGGCTTCAAAGACGGCAGAAGCTTGCGCGCCAGCTCGGTCATGTTGCCTGAAATATGCTCTGCAGGCACGCATTTTGAAAGCTCTTTTGCAAAAGCCGCCGAATCCACGCCCTCAAGCGGCTCTTCCGAAGCTGAGTAGACATCTGTAACCACAACGCGGTCAGCATCTTCAAACGCGTTCAAAAAATCTTCCCAAAGATTCTTGAAGCGCGTATACCTGTGCGGCTGAAAAACCGCCACTACATTGCCTGTAACCCTCTCCCTATGGGAGAGGGTAGAAGCACTTAATGAGCCGAGAGGCGAATTTAGCGCTTCGGGTGAGGGTTTAAGGCCTTTCGCAGCGTTAAGCGTTACGCGAATCTCGGTCGGGTGGTGCGCGTAATCATCGTAAACCGTTATATCATCAAACTCCGCGACCTTTTCAAACCTGCGGCCCATGCCCGTGAACGCTGCAAAATGCTCTTTCATCACATCCGGCTCAATTCCCGCTTCACACAGACTTGCGAACACCGCAAGCGCATTGTAAACATTGTGTTCCCCTCTGAGAATAATTTTCAGGCGGGTTCCGTTGACGTCGAAGGTTATGTAATCAGGTGTATATACAATATTTTCTGCAACATATTGTGTTCCCTCTCCCTGCGGGAGAGGGTTAGGGTGAGGGGGCGAACTTAAACTGTAAGTAATACATTTACGCCCCGAAATAAGCTTTCGCACGTTTTCACAGTCATTATTCACAAGCACAATCGTATCTTGCGGCAGATTGTCAAGGAATTCGGCAAAAACTTTCAGGATAGAATCCAACCCGTCCGTGTAAAAATCCGGGTGGTCAGCCTCGATATTGTTGATTACAACAATATCCGGGCTGTATTTTGTGATTGTTCCGTCGCTCTCGTCAAGCTCCGCAATAAAATACCTGCCGTTTGTGCATTGTGCGTTGGTGTTCAGC
>JAIRZW010000174.1 GCA_031267015.1 Heliobacteriaceae bacterium
ATAAAGTATATTCAAAATACATAATTTCACTAAGGAGCTTTTTTGTTACAATACGTTACAATATTACGTCACCCTGAACTAGTTTCAGGGTCTGGCCACCTGTACAGACATTAATCCCCCTCACCCTAGCCCTCTCCCACGTTGGGGAGAGGGGATGTATTATATATCCAGCCCGCTGAAAAGCTGTAAAGATGTAGCATCTTTCAGCAGAGCAAAACTGTTTATGTCATTATTTTTCAAAAATTCTATTGCTTCATTGCGCGCAAGCTCAAGAATCTTTGCGTCGCGAACAATGTCTGAAATAATCAGGTCAGGCAAACCGCTCTGGCGCGTTCCCAAAAACTCGCCCGGGCCGCGAAGCTGCAAATCTTTTTCAGCGATTACAAAGCCGTCGTTGGTTTCGGCCATAATGTTAAGCCGTTCGCGGGTTTCCTGCGAACGCGTCGAGGAATGCAGAATACAATAGGATTGCAAATCACTTCTTCCGACCCGGCCGCGAAGTTGGTGAAGCTGCGAAAGCCCAAACCGTTCGGCGTTTTCAATAAGCATTACAGTCGCGTTCGGAATATCCACCCCGACTTCCACAACTGTCGTGGACACAAGAATATCGTACTTCTTGTCCTTAAAATCCCGCATAACCTCATCTTTTTCACTGTTTTTGAGTTTGCCGTGAAGCAGCCCGACCTTAAACTGCGGAAAAACATCTTTTTGCAAGCGTTCAGCCTCGATTGTTGCGGCTTTTGCAGACAGGGTTTCACTTTCTTCAATAAGCGGATAAACTACATACGCTTGACGCCCGGCCTTAACTTCGCGCTTAATAAGGCTGTATATCTGTTTGTGCGAGGTTGCGAGCGAAGTTTTTATCGGAAGCCTGCCTTTAGGAAGCTCATCAATAATCGTCAAATCAAGGTCGCCATGCACGGTCAGCGCAAGCGTCCGCGGGATTGGGGTTGCGGTCATGGTAAGCATCTGAGGGTTTTGGGATTTTTTCTTTAGAATATTGCGCTGCTTAACCCCGAAACGGTGCTGTTCGTCCACAACAATCGCCCCAAGGTTGTTGAACTCAATGTTTTCCTGAATCAGCGCGTGCGTGCCAACAGCAATGTTCATCTGGCCGTTTGTAAGGCTTGTTTGAAAATTTTCACGGACTTTTTTGCCGTGGCTTCCGAGGAAAAGCCCCACACTCAGGCCCAGCGGCGTCATCCATTGGATTAAATTATTGTAATGCTGCTGGGCCAGAATCTCAGTCGGCGCCATGAACGCGCCCTGGTAGCCGTTTTCAATCCCTGCAAGAAGCATAATAGTTGCCACAACAGTTTTTCCGCTTCCAACGTCGCCCTGCAAAAGCCGCGCCATTGGTTTTTCTGAGTTTAAGTCATTCAAAATCTCATTTATTGCGTGTTTTTGACCGCCTGTGAGTTCAAACGGCAGGCCTTCAATGAATTTTCTCACAAGCCCGTCTTTCTGTACAGTAAGCGCAATCGCGTTGTTTTGTTCATTTTCAGCGCGCAAGCGCGCCATTTTAAGCTGAACTAAAAACAACTCCTCAAAAATCAGCGAAAAGCGGGCCTGTTCAAGCATTTCCATTGACTCCGGAAAATGAACCTGCTCCACGGCAATGCTTTTGTCCAGAATCCCGTGTTTTTTGCGGATTTCGTCGGGCACAACATTCACGATTTCATTTTTATAAAGCTGAATCGCGTTGTAAATCGCGCGGCGCAGAACTTTTACGCTCAAATCTTCACAAACCGAATAAATCGGCACGATTCGCGCAAGGTTCAGGTCGCTGTTTTCCCCAAATTCACCCATCATAATTGAATAAGACGGCTTATCAATAGTCAGTTTGTGCGTGTAATTATCCGTTTTGACAGTCCCTGACACCATAATCCCCGCGTTTACCGGGAATTGCGCCTTAATACGCTCAAGCGTAAAACGGTTTGCCTTTGCGTGAAAAAAATTTAGTTCAAGCACGCTGCTGTCGTCCATGATTTTGACTTTCACGACCGTGAGGCTGCTTTTCGTCGTGAACGCCGACACCGACTTAATATATCCAAAAATAGTTGTACTTTCGCCTTCTTTAAGGTCTCTAATCCGTGTGCGCGAGGAATAGTCAACGTGTTTGCGCGGGAAGTACATAATCAGGTCGTGCGGCGTAAAGATTCCGAGCTTGTTGAACTTGTATGCGACTTTAGGGCCAACGCCTTTTAAATAAGTAATATCTTCTTCTGGATTGCCACGTCGGGCCTGTATTGACATCCGGCCCTCCTCGCAATGACATTCGGATTTAATAACTTTAATCAGTCTGTCAACGGTTTTGCGGCGCTCATTGAGCGAATCAAAAGGATATTGCGCAAACGCTTCGGCCAACATTTCCCATCGTGGGTCGTAACCTGTTTCGTTTCCCCGTGAAGAACATTTCCCCCCCCATTTGGGGTTCTTTTTGGCATACTTACGCGCCTCATTCCTCATGAAGCTTGAAAATGCCTGCGTTTTTCCCCGAATGTCGATATAGCGGTGCTTAATCTCGATTTCAACAGCTTTTTTGAGTTGCTCCAGATTATCCATGCGTTAATTATATCATGTAATATGGCGATACTGTCATAATCTTTGCAGCAACGTCCGGGTGGTGATAAATAAACTTCAATTCAGTTGTGGTAAGCGGCTTTTGCGTGTGGACGTTTGCATAGCGCACAAGTTCAAGGATGTTGCGCGCTTCGTTTTCGTCTTTAAATTCAATTTCAAGGTTTTCAAAAACGTTTCGAAAGCCTTTAATCCCGCCGTATTCACCGGTTGTAATCATGCGTCCGGTTTCGATTATTTCGGGTTCGCCGCGGCCGAGTTCTTCATAGTCGTATAATTCGTAGTTTCGGCGGTCTTTTAAAGCGCCGTCCGCGTGGATTCCGGATTCGTGCGCAAACGCATTGTCGCCGACTGCGGGCTGGTTTATCGGAATCGGAACCCCGAATGCGTAAGCCGCAAAGTTAGAAAGCTGCCATAGTTTGCTTAAGTCAAGCTTCGGGTCGTCCGGATATTTGCGT
>JAIRZW010000020.1 GCA_031267015.1 Heliobacteriaceae bacterium
GCATGTATAAAGTTTTCATGTACAAACGCGAACCTGAAAAAGCTCAGATTTGCATGAATCAGGCGCAATATCTTGCGGGTAAGTATGGTATAATGTTTGTATTCGACACTGTAGAAATGCCTGAGGCGCATGTTGAAGAAGAACCCGCGCCGGAAGTTCCGGCAGAGTAGGGTGCGTTATACGCACCAGTAAAGGAGACAGATATAATGAAGATTTTATTTGCGTCAGCGGAAGTAGCGCCGTTTTCCAAAGCCGGAGGGCTTGGCGACGTTGTGGGAAGCTTACCAAAAGCATTAAAACTCCCTCTCCCTCTGGGAGAGGGCCGGGGTGAGGGTTCAGATTTAGAAATCGCCATTTTCACTCCTTTCCACGGCTGCATTGACGCGAAAAAATTCAACATAAAAGAACTAGAAAACTCCGAACTCTGGCTTCACTTCGGCAATCGCGGCCATAAGTTCAAACTGTTTATGACAAAACTTCCGGGAACTGATATAAACGTATTTTTCGTACACAACGACTGGTATTTTACGCCTTTTAAGTCGGTCTATCCGGGCTGGCTTGACCCTGAATACGAACACGAAAGATATATAGCGTTTTCGCTTGCGACCCTGGAGTACGCAAAACTGCTCAATTTCCGCGCGGACATAATCCATGCAAATGACTGGCATACCGCAATGATTCCGGTTTATTTGAAAAGCAACTACCGCCTTGACGAGTTTTGGCAGCATACCAAAACCGTGTTTGAAATCCACAATTTAGCATATCAGGGCGTTTGGTTCGACAGCGTGCTGGACTTTGCAAACATGCGCAAAGAAATTGTGTATCACGAATGGGGTGTGGAGCATTACGGCAAAGTAAACTGGATGAAGGGCGCGATTAACTATTCTGATAAGGTTGTGACCGTGTCGCCGACTTATGCGCGCGAAATTTTGACCGATGAATACGGCGAAGGAATGGACTATACCCTGCGAATGAATCAGGGTAAACTCTCGGGAATTCTTAACGGCATTGACTACGAGGTTTTTGACCCGAAAAAATTCGGCTACACTGCGAAAACGCTCGGCAAAAAAGAAAAATGCAAAAAAGAAGTTTACGAATATTTCAGCCTGCCGTATAACCCTGAGCGGCCGTTGTTTGTAATGGTTTCACGGCTTGTGGCGCAAAAAGGGCTTGACTTAATCCGGGCCGCAGAAAATGAATTACGCGGCCTTGAGGCAGATTTTATATTCTTGGGAAGCGGGGACAAGAATTACGAAAACCTTTTGATTTGGATGTCAAATAACTCCGCGAATATTCGTGCATTTACGGGCTATGACTGCGATTTGGCGGACAAACTCTATGCGGGTGGGGATTTTTACCTTATGCCGTCGGCATTTGAACCTTGCGGCCTTAGCCAAATGATTGCAATGCGATTCGGCACGTTGCCTGTTGTGCGTGCAACCGGCGGCTTGGAAGACTCTGTAACCGGCTATCCGCTTGACGATTCAACAGGGTTTAAGTTCTGGGGTTATGACCACGGCGCAATGCTCGGCGCAATCCATACGGCAGCAGAAGTCTACAAAGACAAATTCACTTTCAATGTAATGCGCAAAACCGCAATGCAAGCGGATTTTTCCTGGGCAAAAAGCTCCAAAGAGTACATACAACTATATGAGGAATTAATTAATGATTAAAAACTTTTTCGATCTTTCAGCTAAGAAAAACTGGGGGCAGACGCTTTTATTTTACGTTGTTTGTCAAATATTTACAATAGCGTTTACATTTATTTGTGCGACTATTGCATTAGGCCGGTTTCCTGTATCCGGCGACCAGTTCCCCGGCATTATAATGGACATTGTGCTGTTGATTAGCGTAATTGTTGCAATGAGGATAATTTTTAGGAAGAAAATCTATAATTCTGTTTGGGCGCTGTCTTTACTTGTTCTTTCAACAGGGTTTTTGATTTTAACATTTTCCTCATTGCTGCTTGTACCGATTCCTGTTACGCTCTTAACCATGTTTGATAATAAGAACAACGAGGAAGATTTGTCTAAAGTTTAAAATCCATGCATAATATTGTTATGCTAAACAATAACTTCTTAAAACTGCACTTATCTGTTGTGCTTGCAGGGTTTACAGGGATATTCGGAAAACTTATTGATTTAAACGAGGGGCTCTTGGTCTGGTACCGGCTGCTGTTGTCGTTTCTGATACTGCTTGTGATTATGCTTTTTGCCGGCAAACTGCCGCGCGATAAAGACTTCCGTAAAATCATGGGAATCGGGGTCCTGCTGGCGCTGCATTTTCTGTTTTTCTACGGAAGCATAAAATACGCAAACGTTTCGGTCGGGGTGGTGTGCTATTCGCTGGTCGGATTTTTTACGGCGATTTTCGAACCGGTTATAGCTAAGCGGAAATTCAGCATGAAAGAACTTGCTTACAGCCTGATTGCTGTTGCGGGAATTTTGCTGATATTCAACCTTGACGTGAGCTTCCGGTTTGGGATTATCCTCGGCGTAATCGCGTCGGCGGTGGCGGCTGTGTTTAATATCGTCAACACAACTGCCGGCGCGGGAAAGTCTTCCAAGTGTATGCTTTTCTACGAATTTTTAGGCGGACTTTTGTTCACGACAGCTATAATGCCGTTGTACCTGCATTTTAACCCTGTTCAAAGCGTGCTTCCTGCGCTTGCTGACTGGGGCTGGCTGTTTATATTAGCGTTTTTCTGCACAATCGGGCAGTATATCCTGCATATTCAGGCTCTAAAAGCGCTTTCGGCCTTCACCGTAAGCCTCAGCGGAAACCTTGAACCGCTTTACGGCATTATTGCCGCGGTTCTGTTTGTTGGCGAGGCCCAGCAGTTAACCATGCCGTTCTATATCGGAATGACGTTTATAATCCTTTCCGTGTTCCTGCAAAGCTTAGGGGGCGTCTCACGCCAAGCTCACTTATCTTTATACGCAAAATTCGACAGAAGAAAACATATTACCGCAAACCCTATACCGACGCCTGCCGTAAGATGATAAGCCCTCAGAAAAGCATCATTATACACCATTCCGTCCGCAAGAAAATAACTTCTCAGGTGGTGAAAAATACTTATAGTAGCTGCAACGCCCAAAATATTCCCCATATTCCGTGACAAAGCAAGGATTCCGCTGGCAAACCCCAGCTCTTTTTTCGTAACGCTTGCGATAATCGCAGTATTTGACGGCGACTGAAACAGCCCGTTGCCAATCCCCATTATTGCCGACGCTATCAGAATCATATAAACCGGCGTTTCCGCGTCAAACGTGACAATCATGCTGAGTGCGATTATCATTATCAATGGCCCTATCATCGTAATCAGCCTGCTGCCGTGCTTTCCGGCAAAGTTTCCGCTCAAAGGCGCGGTAAACGTAAGCGTAATCGAGAACGGCAGAATCAAAAGCCCTGTCAAAAGCGCACTGAACCCCATAATCTCCTGCAAATAAAACGGTATCAAAATCCCGTTCGTGAACATAGCCATATAAGAAGTAATTATGGCGAGGTTTCCAAGCACAAATGCAGGTACCTTAAACACTTCAAACCTAACCCGCGTTTCTTTTGAACTTGAAACATACGACGGAAGGAGTTTGTACGCAAAAAACGCCCCCGCGAGCGCAATCGGAATACAAGGGAAAAATATAGCATGCCAGCCGAAAAACCCAATCATAACCCCGCCCAAACTCGGCCCGAGCATCCCTCCGAGCGCGATTGCCCCGCCATTTATACCAAGCGCCTTGCCGCGTTTTTTGTCTTTAAAAATCGTGGCGATTATCGCGGCAGAATTTGAAATCATAATCGATGCCCCGACAGCTTCAATACACCTAAACGCAATCAGATACGCAAGATTCGGCGAAATAGTGTTCAAAAACGCGCCTGCTGCAAAAATCAAATACCCGTACATGTACAATTTATTTTTAGGCATAACATCGCCGAGCTTTCCAAAAACCGGCAAAAGCACTGTGACAACGGCCATATACGCAATTACAATCCACTGAACCTCGGTAATAGCAACATTCAAACCCTGCGAAATCGGATAAAGTGCCAGATTAACCGTGGTAGAATCCAGCATAGCTATGAAATTCCCAATTACCGTAACCGCGAATATTGTCCATTTAATCTCTCGTGTGCTCATGCCTTTATTGTACCACCATAACATCCGGTAGTTGTTTTGTAACGTTTGTTTACAATTCAGCCAAGGGTAGCAAAAATTTTTTCGTTCAGGTATTATATGAAAAAAGGAGAAAAGTATGAGGATTAATCCGGTTACATCAAACTACAACAAGTGCGGCAAACCGTGTCCGGCATTCGACGGCAAAATAATTAATTATTATGATGACAAGAACAAACATACGGTTGGTGTTGAACTTTCTGATGAACACACAGCCATGATACACAAACTTAATGAGTCAAATGCAGATAATCTAAGGCGGATTAAAGAGCTTGGCACTATTCTTAATCAGGCTATGAGAGATTATAGGGAGTATGAGCACCCTTTGGGTGTTCTGCATAAGATAACCCAAACAGAAATTGATAATATTGCCTAACCTTTAACCCAATTTTCCACGATTTTCAGTGCAGCGCGGGTGAGTGCAAGCGCACGCGCGGGAATGTCTTTTGTAATGACGCTTCCGGCGCCGATATTCGCACCTTGTTCAACTGTCACCGGCGCTACAAGCACACTGTTTGAACCGGTTTTAACATGGTCTTTTAAAACAGTTCTGCTTTTCACGTGCGTTATCGGGTTGTAATTCGCTGTAATAGTTCCTGCACCAATGTTCACGTGCGACCCGATTTCAGAATCCCCAATGTAGCTGAGGTGTCCGGCATTTGTGTCCGAACCGATTTTTGAGTTCTTAACCTCAACAAAATTCCCGATTCTAACATTGTCCGCAATCCCAACCCCGCCGCGCAAATGCGCAAACGGCCCGATTTTGCAGTTTTTGCCGATTTTGTTTTCACCTTCAATATAAGTCGACGGGTAAATCACTGTATCCTCGCCGATTTCAGTGTCCTGACTAATCCATGCCGAATCAGGGTCAACAATCGTAACCCCGTTGTCCATAAGCTTTTCGAGCGTGCGGTGATTCATGATTTTCGCTGCCTGCGCAAGGTGCGCGCGCGAATTTATTCCGAACATTTCCTCGTTATTTTCAAGAACAAATGCCGCTTTATTTTTAGCCCAATCTACTAAATAGGTTAAATAATACTCACCCTGCGCGTTGTTGCTTGTCAGGTGTGCAAACGCCAGCTTGATTTTCGCCCAATCCAGCAAATAAATCCCCGCATTAACCTCTTTTATCGCTTTAATTTCAGGCGAAGCGTCTTTTTCTTCGACGATTGCCTTGAGTTTACCATTCTCACGCACGATTCTGCCGTAACCTGCCGGGTCATCCAAAACCGCACTCATAACAGTTAAATCAGCGCCCTGCTCCTTGTGAAACGCGGCAAATTTTTTCAGGGTTTGCGCAGTAATCAACGGGGTATCGCCGCAAAGAATCAGCACAAGCCCGTTGTAATCCTTCAAAAACGGACAAACCTTTGAAACCGCATCCCCTGTGCCCAATTGCGGCGACTGAAACACGGCATGCGCCGTACCTTTAACATACGCTTCAACCTGTTGGGCCTGGTATCCGACAATTACAAACGACTCGCTGACAAGCGCGCCCGCCGCGTCCAGAACATAACCCAAAAGCGCTTTGCCCATAATTTCATGCAAAACCTTCGGCATCGCGGATTTCATCCGTGTTCCTTTTCCGGCTGCCAGTATTACTGCTTTAATTTCCATGATTTTATTATAACACAAAATTTGTGCTATAATGAATTCATGTACAACCCTAAATCACACAACGCCGACGAATTTATCAGCCATGACGAGGTTTTGGCCGCATTGGACTACGCTGCGAAAAATAAAAACAACGCGGCGCTGATTGATGAGATTCTGGCAAAAGCAAAAGAAGGCAAAGGGCTTTCGCACCGCGAAGCAGCAGTTCTTTTGGACTGCGAATTGGAAGACAAAAACCGTGAAATCCTTGCCTTAGCCAACAAAATTAAGAATGATTATTACGGAAACCGGATAGTGCTGTTTGCGCCGCTGTATTTGTCGAATTATTGCGTAAACGGCTGTGTGTATTGCCCTTACCACAAGCAAAACAGCCGGATTCCGCGCCGCAAACTCACGCAGGACGAGATTCGCAACGAGGTTGCCGCGCTTCAGGAAATGGGCCACAAACGCCTTGCAATCGAAGCGGGTGAAGACCCTGTGAACAATCCGATTGAATATATTTTGGAATCGATCGACACTATTTA
>JAIRZW010000005.1 GCA_031267015.1 Heliobacteriaceae bacterium
TGTATTTAATTGATTTCATTTGTTCAAAAGCTTCCTCAGGAGTTGCGTCCGGCTTGAAATTGTAGGTTTCAAACGCCTCTACAATAGTTTTACCGGTTATATCTCCCTCAGCAAATTTGGCTGTTCCGTCTGCCAAAATCTCTAAAGGTTTTGAGAATCCGGGGAATTTTATCGGTTTGTCAGGTGCAACTGAGGGGTCATTAAGCGGGTTCAAAATACCGCCGGCAATACCTGTAACATAGAGTTCTTTGAATAATTTATGTATTGGCAGCTCTGCAATTCTCGGATTTTGGGCAACAGCTTTGGCATACAATTCCGAAACAACATCAAACCTTTGAGATGTTCCGTATTTTGTACTTAAAAGAGCTACTTCCGTGGCGCTTGACGGTGCGCATTCAAGCCCTGAGAATATATTTTCGGCGAGCCATTTCCCTTCTTCTTCAGGTCCTGCAAGAACCGCGGCCTGATATTGTGGACATTCTCTAAGTATTTTAGCGTCTTCTATTGTTAACCCGAGGTTTACCAGCATATCTCTCAAAGACATTCCGTTGACATACCCCTTGCCTATATTATGCCCGATATGCGATGATGTTATCTTATTGTAAAAACCTTCATAAGCCCCGTATTCCCTAAACTGCTGAAGATATTCGGATAAAAATCCGCACTGGTCATCAGACGCAACAATATGGTCGAACTTGATACCTTGTTTCAATGCAAGTTCAGGTAAAAGTTCAAGCGCTGCTTTGTTGAATTGTCCGTAAGCAGTACCTCTAAACGCTCTCGGCTGTTCACCTTTAATTTTTTTAATCTCTATTCCGGAAGAATATGAACTGTCAGCATAAGCCTCATTCATTAATGCAAGCCTTTCGGTATAAACAGAATAAATCGGGGCGGCCTTTCCGTTCTTGTCAAAGATTTGATAAAGTTTAATAGGAACTTTCTCCTCACTCCACATCATTTCTTTTGAGGCAATTTCTTCTAATTTGAAAAATTGATTATCCTTAAGGTTATCTATACTTACTGTTTTTAAGTTTTCATTTGTATAAACAGGCTGGTTATCTTTAATTATAGACCCTACATCAACAATTTCACCGGTAATGTAATCATAAGTAATGTATCCGTTGTGATAAGGAATTCCCATAATATTTTTAGTGCCGGGAAAGTCTAAATAATCATGCATAACAGTGGCAACACCGCCTTTGGTTTTAATGTCCGATATTTCGGCGCCTAGCCATAATACTGTTCTTTCAGTTCCGGCTGCCGAGCCGAAGCTGACTATCGCCGCAGGTTTTTTGCACTCGCGCACGAAAACATCATTCCCGGCATTCACATTATAAATTGAAGGTGCATACGCACGGCTGTAACTTATGCCGTATTCAGGCATGCTAAGCGTATTGAAATTAACCTTCAAGTTAGTTCTCCTATTTATACTGCGGCGTAGAAAACAAATTCTCCCACCTTCTATATTAAATCCGGGCAAACTATTTTTGAATAGCTGTCAGGTATAATATAAAGAAATATTAAGTAAATTTTTTAAAATAAGACTCCCTCTCCGGACAGGAGAGGGCCGGGGTGAGGTGGCGGTTTTATCAGTTTGCCCCCTCTCCCTAACCCTCCCCCGCAGGGTGAGGGGATTTGTTCATAGTATATGTTTTTGGTAATTTATTATCATGGACAGATTTTTTGGAATACTTGGAATAGCTTTAATTTTCGGGCTTGCGTTTTTGCTGTCTAATAACAGAAAAGCAATTAACTATAAAACAGTCGGCATGGGGTTTTTGCTTCAGGTTGCATTGGCGGTTTTTGTGTTTAAGGTTCCTGTGGGCCAAATGATTTTCATGAAAACCGGCATGTTTATAGCGAAGATTCTTGAATTTTCGCTTGAAGGCGGCCGGCTTGTTTTTGGCAGCTTAATGGAAAATTACGTCTTCGCCTTGCAGCTTGTGTCGTCTTTGATTTTCATGATGATTCTGGTGAATATTCTTTATTATTACGGGATTATGCAAAGAGTCGTGTTTGTTTTGGGACGCGCAATGAATAAGTTAATGTCTGTGAGCGGTGCAGAAGCGCTTTCAAATGTGGCGAGCGCATTTGTAGGACAGGTCGTGGCCCAGATAATGATAAAACCTTATCTGGCAAAGCTCACGCGTTCGGAACTCTTGGCTTCAATGGCCGGCAGCATGGCATGTATTTCCGGCGCAATAATGCCGATTTACATAGGCATGGGAATCCCCGCGCATTATTTGCTTGCAGCGTCTGTCATGGCAGCGCCCGGCGCGCTTGTTATCTCTAAAATAGTGTATCCTGAAACAAATAAGCCCGAAACAAGCGATAGTTTTGAAATAAATTACAGCAAACGCAAACGCCCGTATACGAACCTTTTTGACGCAATTTCTTCGGGCGCGTCCGAGGCAATTAAGGTAGCATTTAACGTAATCGCCATGATTATTGCGCTGGTGGCGCTGGTGGCGTTTATCGACTGGATTTTGGGCAGTGCAGGCGCGCTGTTTGGCTTTGCTGATTTGTCTTTGAAGTTCATCATGGGCAAAATCTTCGCAGTGTTTGCCTATTTTATGGGGGTTCCGCTGTCTGAGGCGTCGGCTGTCGGAAGCCTTATGGGAACAAAGCTTGTGCTTAACGAAATGGTGGCGTATGTTGATTTAACATCGCTTTCGCATCCGTTGTCCGCGAAAAGCTATTTAATCGCGTGTATTGCGTTGTGCAGCTTTGGAAATTTCGGTTCAATTGCGATTCTAATCGGCGGTGTTGGCGAGCTTGCGCCGAACCAGCGCAAAAACCTTGCGCGCCTGGGTCTTCGCGCGCTCATTTGCGGAACCTTGACATGCTATATGTCCGCGGCAATCGCAGGGATTTTATTTAAATAAACAGCTTGACAAACGTCACAGTTTCTTATACAATAACCGGTAGTTACATTTCTTAAAGGAGAAAAGTATGAGAAAGAAAGTTACATGTCATTGC
>JAIRZW010000113.1 GCA_031267015.1 Heliobacteriaceae bacterium
GTTGACGGAAACAATGTTATGGTGAAGCTTCGCGGAAACTGCTCGGGCTGCAAAAATTCAACGCTTACCCTAAAGAACTTTGTTGAAACGACTCTGCGTGATGCGGTTTGCAAGGACATTACCGTGATTGAGGTGATGTGATGAGCAAAAAATTAATATATCTGGACAACAATGCAACCACAAAAACTGATGAAAAAGTCGTTGAGGCAATGCTTCCGTACTTTTCAGCCGAATATGCAAACCCGTCAAGCATGTATGATTTTGCCAAAAAACCCGCAAATGCAATAGGTGACGCACGAGGCAAGGTTAAAGACCTCTTAAACGCCGGAAACGAACGCGAAATAATCTTTACGGGCTGCGGCTCGGAAAGCGCAAACATGGCTATTCGCGGCGTCTTAAACATGGACAAAAATAAACGCCGCATTATCACCACAAAGGTTGAACACCCTTGCGTTTTGAATCTTTATCAGGCGCTTGAAAAAGAAGGCTATATCGTAGACTACATCGGCGTAAACGCAAAAGGCGAACTTGACCTTGCGCAATTAAAAGAAGCTGTAAACTTTGACACTGCCTTGGTTTCTGTCATGTATGCCAACAACGAAACCGGCGTAATCTTTCCTATACAGGAGATTTCGGAAATTATCAAGTCAAAAAACAAAGAAACAAAGCTTTTTGTGGATGCTGTGCAGGCTGCGGGCAAGATTGGGATTGATGTTCAGACGCTTGGCGCGGATTTGGTTGCGATTGCAGGGCATAAATTCCACGCGCCAAAAGGAATCGGAGTTTTATACGTTAATCCGCGAACCTTAATAACCCCGTTAATCGTTGGCGGCCACCAGGAACGCGGGCTGCGCGCCGGAACTGAAAACGTACCTTACATTGTGGGAATCGGCAAAGCCGCAGAGCTTGCGATTGACGGTCTGCAATACGAAGCGACCGAAGTTAGGCGGTTGCGCGACAAATTGGAAACAAACATCCTGAAAACCGTTTTCAATTCCCGCCTGAACACCGGAATTACGAACAGGGTTCCAAACACCACCAACATTGGATTTGAATACATTGAGGGCGAATTAATCCTGCTTCATTTAAGCGATTTAGGCATTTGCGCAAGCTCGGGAAGCGCGTGCACATCGGGTTCGCTTGAGCCGAGCCACGTTCTGCGCGCAATGAACGTGCCGTTTACCTCTATTCACGGAAGCATACGTTTCAGCCTCAGCAAATACACGACCGAAGCTGAAATTGACTACGTTATCAAGAGCCTTCCGGGAATAATCGATAAGCTAACCAATATTTCGCCTTATCAGGATGAGCTGGAAGCATTAAAAAAATTAAAAACATAATACTTTATGCGTACGAATTTCCTCTGATGATTTCCGGGCCGCGTAATTTTATCATGGCTGTATGATGAAAAAACGAATGAGTCAAATCCAAATGTTCACATTTGGATTTGCGAGTGAGAGTTTCAGAAGGCGAATCCTTCAGAATATAATATTAATCATGGGCATCATTTTTCTTGCGGCAAGTCCGGGATTCTGCGCACCACCAGCGCAGCTTCAGGCTATTGATAAAATTGAAACTGCCATGTTCGGCTTTACTTACGGCGACGAAACCGAAGAATTGCGGCTTGACAGGATTGAGGAGAGTGTTTACGGCAAAAAGAATACAGGCAATATAACCCAGCGGTTTACGAAGCTTAAAAACGACCTTTCCGCAGACCTCTTGGGCAAAGAGATTGCGCCTAAAGAAGATACTTTTTCAGACGACTCAGACAAAATTAAAGAGCCGACAGTTGCCGGAAACCCGACCGGTGCCGCAGCCGGCGCGCCCGGGGTAGATTACCCGGCAATTAACGAGCTCGAAAAGCTTGTGTTTAATCAGGAATTTAAGTCAACGGACTTAAATTCGCGGCTTGCAAAGCTTGAGGAGAAGACTTTTAAAAAGACTTATGCAAACGATGATTTCAGCACGCGTGCTGACAGACTGCGTGCACAGTTAAAGCCGCGTTCGCTTATGGATAACGCTATTGCGCAGTCTTCAAACGATTTTTATGACGGCGACGCGGTAGAGCTTGACAAAAACTACAATTTGCAATCCTATGACCCGGACAGATTTGATTATGACAGCTACAACTCGCGCAATAATGCGCGTTTTGAGCCGAAGTTTAATCTTGCCACGGCGGAAAAGTCCATGTTTAAGCGTTCATATCAGGACGACAGCATGGAAAGCCGGCTTGCGCGGGTTGAGAGCAGCATGTTCGGAACAACTTTTGATAACGACTCACAGCACGAGCGGCTGAACAGAATTGCAAGCGCTCACAGCGCGCAAAAGACAGCAAAGAAATACGACAATAACCGTTTGCAGCAAAAGCTTGCGACCGGAATGCAAATCGGGATGTTTATTCTGATGCTTCTTGCATGCGTGCTTTAAGGGGCTTCGTATATACTCACACGGCACACGCGCTCACTCCCTGCTCGCTTGCTATCGTGCCGTATGAGTATATACGAAGCCCTTTTTCAGAGTTTGTAACATAATGTAAAGTTTATATACTCAAAAAAGGCAATTTCTTCCCCGCAAAATTTTTTATATTAATATAAAGGAAAGAGGACGAAGAATGAACGAACAAGAATTAAATACCATGATGTCAGTTGTTTCAGACCCGATTGATAACGTATACCGCATCAATTCCAGACAGGATTTGGAAGAAATACAGCGTATGGTACGTATTTTTAATATTTCAAAAGAACAAGACAACAAGCACGCAATGCTTTCGGTGAAGAACCTCGCCACGTTCAGGCTTGTTCTGAGTAATAATTAACATAAAGCGCCGATGAGGCGCTTTTTTGTTACCAAGGATAATCATCCTTGATTTGCCAGTCGTCCAATTCTATTAAACGTGTACAATAATGTCTTTTTTTATCCGAATCAGGATTTTTGCACAAGTATAATAACTCTTCTCTGGATAAATCATCAAAGCATCCACTGGTTCTAAATCTTCCGTCAGGGCATATTGAGAATAAAAAAGTATCCTTGCCATTAAAAGATTCAGGCTCACAGTTTTTGTATTCCAGACAATAAAAAAACCAGATATTTGTGTTGATAAGATTACGGTAAGTAACAAAGCCGGAGCCATCATTAAAAGCTGTTTGTACATAATTGTGGCCCAGTGTAATTATTGTGGTTTCAAGAGTTTGAATATATGGACTTAAATATTCTTTATACCAATCCGGAAAATTGGCGTTTGTTACATCCGGTAACCAAGCTTCAAGGTCGCCGTTATCAACAGAAGACAGTTTCATGGCTTGATTTATAACAGAGTAGAATTTTTTAAGCTTTGTAACCTTAATTTGCTTTTGATAATTTGCTATCAATGCGGGCATGGTGAGTGCCGCTACTACCCCGATAATGCCGAGTGTGATTAGAACCTCAGCCAATGTAAAACCATTCTTTCTCATACATTTCTCCTATCTGTTACGATATGTAACCACTAGTTATTGTATAAGAAATGTTAGAATAAGTCAAGTATTGCCGAGCCGAAAAGCAAAATGCCGATTATGATTGCGATTGTTGTTGCGGCCAAAACTGCTCCGGCCGAAATGTCTTTTGCCATGCCAACCATTTTGGAGTATTTGTTCTTGAACACCGCGTCCAGTGCAAATTCTATTGCGGAATTCACCATTTCCGTTATTATTACCATTGCTATTGTCAAAAGCACAACGCAAATCTTTACCGCACCAAAGTCCAGAAGTACAGCCAGCAAGAGCGCCAAAACCGCCGCGCCAAAATGGATTTTTATGCAGTCTTCTGCCCGCAAGGCCAGACTCAAGCCTTTTCGTGCGTTTTTAAACGTATTACCGAATCCCTGACATTTGAATTTGCTCATTTCAAAGCCTCCTTTTGGAGCTCCACAACAAAATTATAATCTGCTTCTGTTTGGTGGTCAAACCCCAGCAGATGTAAGATTCCATGGCTAATCAAAAATGCCAGCCCGTCTTCGCCGCCCTCAACCTTATCCGGCGCGATTATTATTTCGCCAAGGTTAATCTCACCGTCAAAGATAAACTTTTCATCGGAGTCTGCGAAAATTGCAAATGTGATTATGTCCGCAGGATAGTCTTTTGAACGGTATTCTCTATTGATTTGATGTGTCTTTGCGCTGTCGCAGTAAAGAATATCAAAAGAAATTGTGTCAAACTCAAGGCCTGCAAGGCATGATTTTTCGCGCACAGTCAAAAGGTAATATTTCAGGACTTTTTTGGCGATGTTAATGAACTTGCGCTCGTTTAAACCCTCACCCCTGCCCTCTATATGACTAAAAATATTAAGTTTCACTTTTATCCTCAAGCTGTTTAATCTTGTTTGCCAGTTCTTCGTCAAGGTTTTCGGCATACTTAACCCGGTTGTGCTGCATGCCGCGCAGGATTCGCGAGAAAGTTGCAGCAGTGGTTTTAATATCCTTGAGCGTAATCGGGCTGTCTGAGAATTGGCTGTCATGAAGCCGCTCTGCAATAATTTTATCTATAAGTGCGTCAATGTCTTCTTGTGACGGGTTTTCGTCTTCAATTGATTTCATTGCTGATTCCACCGCATCCGCAATCATCAGGATTACCGCCTCTTTAGTGTTCGGACGCGGGCCGGTATAGCGAAACTGCTCTTCCTGAACATTCTCGGCGCCTTCTTCCTGAACTGCTTTATGGTAAAAATATCCCGCCAGGCTGTCGCCGTGGTGCTGGATAATAAAATCCTGCACTATCGAAGGCAGTCCGGCTTTTTTTGCGATTTCCACCCCGTCTTTGGTGTGCGCTAGTATTATCATTTTACTTAATTTTGGCGTTAACTTTGAGTGAGGGTTGTTCATTTTGAAAAACGACTGGTTTTCAACAAAGAACAATGGCCGCTCAATTTTGCCGATGTCATGGTAAAGCGCGCCAACCCTTGCCAGAACAGAATTTGCATTGATTGCTTTTGCGGCGGCCTCGGCCAGAATAGCTACGCGCTGGCTGTGGTGGTAGGTGCCCGGAGCCTTAAGCTGAAGTTCTTCCAGAAGCGGCTGGGTTGATTTTGAAAGCTCGTCAAGGCTGTAAGGCGTTACTATCTTAAACATTTTCTCAAACACAGGCAGTGCCATAAATGCCGCAAATGAGCTTAAAACCCCGTTCAAAATTATGTAAACGCTGTTTTTCAAAAGCATTATGTCGCTTGTGTCAATAAGGCATTTTTCGAGCAGATAAACGCTTAAAACAAGCACCAGTCCGGCAAGCGAGATGTAAAATCCTGTTTTTGTTAACTCAAAACGTTCTGAAAACCGCATTCTGGAAACCGCCATAGCGCACACAAAGGTCAGCAGGACAAATATTACCATAAATCTTACGTCATACTGGAATCCGAGCGTCATGACACAAATCATTATAATCGCCGCAACCAGCGCAAGGCGGACGTTTGTGAATATTGCAAGAATCATTATATAAGCAGGAATCGGCAGAATATACGGTGAAAAACCCGTCAGCAAAAGCACTGCCGTAATTGCCAGCATAATTGACAAAATCGCGGGAATCGCCATGTAATCAGCCGTATAGAACCTTTTTTCAAAGAATTTTATATAGCTTAAAAACAGAAGCGCTGCAATAAAAACAACAACAAACATTGCCGCAAGCCCGGCACGGTTAAGCTCATAGACATTATATCCCGCCTGACGCAAAGCGTCACGCTTTAATATGGTTACCGGCTCGCCTTCAAACAGGATTTTGTCGCCTTTTTGGAAGGTTACTTCATAAGGCTTCACGGAATTTTGTGCATTTCTGCGCGCTATTTCGGTTGCAAAGTCGTCTATTACAAGGTTTGGCACAATAACCTGCTCCAAAAGTGGTGTTATAATTGAGACTTGACGTTTTGAAACATTTGAAACAAGGTTATTAAGTATTATTTTTTTCAAATATTGAGGCTCAAAATCCTTTTCCGTAATCCCTATACGCAAAACATTATTCAAAGTTAAACCTGCTTTGTCAAAGGTTTCGCGCAAAAGGTTGTTATCGGATTTCAGCAGAAAATCTACAACAAAATCTCTGTTCTCAACCCTGGAAAAATCAAACAGA
>JAIRZW010000150.1 GCA_031267015.1 Heliobacteriaceae bacterium
CTGTTTCATTCTGAGTTCTAAGTTTTTGTCTTCGTTTTGGATGATAGAGATTTTTGAGTTAATATTTTGGATTGCTTGGTCGTATTCGTATTTTGTGTACTCATACTGGTTCATCGCGTCGTCATAAGCTGCCTGGTCAGTAATTGTATTAGTAGTAAGTGCATAAGTAACAGCCTTATTAGGATCATCAGGATTTAATGTTATGTTAATCAATCTGCCTGTAGAATCCTGTTCAACTCTTGCAGAAACATTTTTCTCTTCTGAAATTTTGTTTTCTTTGCCCATTGTGTAGCAAGGAACATTGCTTAATGAATGGCCGTTTGCATCATATGATGCCCCGGCAAGGTCAGTTTTCTTATAGAAATACGGAATCATTTCACCGGTAGTACTATTTTTAATATATCTGGTAAAGTAGTCTTTTGAACTTGTACTTGTGCCGTATTTAGCATCCAAAGCTGCTTCAAATCCTACTTCTTCTTCGATTATAGCGCGGATTTCTTTGTGAGTTAAGCCTTGGAAACGAGGGTCTGTACCGGAATAAGAATCCGTATCAGGGGATGTAGCAGTAACACCGGTAGGCAGTGCGCCAAGCTCACGCAATGTATCAGCGCCAACTTTGTAATCAGAGCCGTCTTTAGTAACAATGCTTGTATTAGCTGCAACAGGTGAAAACTCATCTACATACTGCTTGAGGTAGCTTACTTTGTATGTACCGGTTGGTGTCGCTTGAGGCATAAGCGCTGTAATAGAATTAGTAAGCGCGCCGTCTTCAAAGGTGTAAACTGTTTTTGTAAAATTATCTACTGACGGAGGAACAGGCACTGACATACCAAGCAAATTGTTGTAGTAATTTGCTGATTGGTTTGCCAAAGCGGTTCTTTGCTGGTTAATCTGCTGACCTTCGTATTCAACGTTGGTCTTTCTAGCAGTTAACGCTAAAAATCTGGCTTGTGATGCTGCCATTCCCATTTTAGTAGTAATCCTTTCAATTTGTTCTCGTACATGGGATTACGGCAGGTTAGCCAAAAAACTTTAGACATGAGAGGATGTTTGTAACAAAAGTGTTACAAATTCTTCTCCCTCTCCCAAGGGGAGAGGGGCGGGGTGAGGGTTTAACTCTACACAAACGGAGGGCCGTTTTTGATTTCAAACAAAATATTATCAGCCATTGTTTTTAGTTCTTCTTTAGGCTTTGCGCTGTTTGCCTGCTTGTAAAACTCCTCAACAAGCGGCTGGATTGCCGCGTCTTTTTTGGACTTGAAATTGCGCAATTCTGTTGAAACAAGCCGGTTTTGAAGATTGGCTTCGGTCTGTGCGTTGATTTTCTTGACCTGAACATCTTTGAGCGCATCACCGACAAGCTTTCCGCCGTAGCTGAATGCCGTAAGCCCGGTTATACCGAAGAAAAGCTGCCGGAACTGTTTGTTGTCCGTGTCTAATAAATAATTATAGCAAAACGCACGGTAATCGTTAACGTGCGAGTAGAACGTTGGTTTTGGCACGGCGTTTCCGCCCATTGCGCGGTCAACCTGGGTTGTGGAAGAAGTTATTTTTTTAATTATATTAGCTGCTTCTTTGTCTTTGTTGGCCCAATTTGTTTTTCCGAAAACTTCTTTGACGTATTCCGGCGATGCGTTTACGGATTGGAGATAATAGTCAAGGTCGGCGATTTCTGTGTCAGTAGGGGTTTTTCCTGCTTTCTTAACTATGTCTTCAATCAAATCCTGTGTTTTGGACTCGTATTTTTGAATAAATTCTTTACTTTTGCCAAGATTGCGCAGCGCAAGGAAGCCGAGCCCGATAATCCCGGCAGTCACGCCGATTCCGAGCAGAAATACCGGCACGTCATTGCCCCTCTCTCTCTGGGATAGGGGTTGAGGTGAGGGTTTTATTGATTCTCCAAAACTTAACATGTAATTATTAAATTCTTTGGCTTTTTCGGAAAGCATACTTCTTGTAATCTGGATTTTGCCTGCAAAAGAGCGGGTTTCAATTCCAATAAGCTGTTCTTGAAGGTTCTTTTGAATATCGGCTTCTTTTCTTTTTACCCAGATATCTCTGAACCCGTCAAAGAAGGTTTTGCCCATAAACGCAAGTGTGGAAAGCGTTAGGACGCCTCCCAATGCGAGGATTGTTTTTTGGTTCGGGTTTGTAACCGCCTGATAAAGCGCCTGATGGGTTTCTTCGTTAAGCACAACGTTTCGCGTAACGGTAGGACAGCGTTTTTCAGGCGCGATGGATGTATTAATCCGCGTGTTATGCTTAACAAACGCAGCGGCAAGCGCTATAACGCCCATTACACCCAGCGCCGCAGCCGCAACAGGAAGAATACTTTTTTCTTTTGGCTGTTCTTTTTTCATTTCAGGAAGCTGTACACTGTCCGAAATAACAAGCGTGTCGCGGATGTTCCACATTTCATCTTTGACAAAAGTGTTTATCAGCACGCCTTCTTTGGTGTACATTGTGTTTTTGCGCTGGGGATTTGTCAAATTCCTCTGCTGTCTTATACTTTCGTTGTCGTGAAATTGGGTTACGTTCATTCTTTAAATCCCCTTTCGACTTGACTATCTTTTGCCCCCCTTACTAAAGGGGGGATGTCGCGCAGCGACAGGGGGTATTCTTCATCCTCCTCAAACGGCACAAATATTAAAAACAGTCCTTTTGCTTTTTTCTTGAAATCCTCAAAGAACTTTGAAGCTTTTTCTTTTGCCGCGGCCTTAAATTCGCCGAACATGGCGGTCAGTTTGTCGGAAATATCAGCGAATTTAGTTGATAGTTGCGGCGGTCGAGCCGGCAAGTTGATAGTTGATAGTTGAGTTAAGATTTTGGCAAAAGTGTTTAGTATAAAATTTACAGGTTTTGCGATAATTGGCCGCATGGTGCTTGCGATTATTTGGGTTAGGTTTGTAATTCTTTGCGCCGCGCCTTCAAGCCGTGCCTGAAAAGGGATTGCCGGCCGGAGAAAATACTGTTGGCGCTGTGTTCTTGCTTCCTGCTGTGCTTTTAAGAACGCACCGATTGCCGCGCATTCACTCCAGCTCATTTCACCGGGCTTGGCGCTAAAGTCAGCCCTCTTGGCTCCGCCTCCGCCCGCGGATTGACCTCCGCTGCCGTTGCAGATTGGGCATGCCCCGGCCGGAAGCCCGTGCGGACAAGTCCCTATTCGTGTATTTGCGACTGATGACGCCATTTGCATTAAAAAATCCTCTCAAGAGGACAACAATAAATCCAATACTGCCAATGCTCGTGGCAAATATCGATTAAAGTTTTCCGGCTTTGACGGTTGCGGCACAGCTGAAGAATTTCACTTCATTTCCTCTATTATTATATTAAATAATAATAGTAATTACATGTCAACATGCTTTTGTGATATAGTTAGTTCATGGATACAAATTTAGTAGTAGCGGAAACAATAAAAGGGCTTATTTTTACCATTCGCGGTCAGCGGGTAATGATTGACCGTGATTTGGCTTCGCTTTATGAGGTTGAAGTAAAGACTTTAAACAGAGCGGTAAAGCGCAATATTGAGCGATTCCCTGAATTTTTTATGTTTCAATTAACAGAAGATGAATGGCGAAATTTAAGGTGCCAATTTGGTACCACAAAAATTAGTGAAAAAAGCCGTTATAAGCCTTATGTCTTCACGGAACAAGGCGTAGCAATGCTTTCCAGTGTTCTAAACAGCCCGAAAGCGATTCAAATTAATGATATTTACAAACAATTAAACTATTTAGCTGACATAACCCGTCCGCAAAAAATCGGGTTTAAAACAGAGGAGAAGTAATATATGAGCGGCAAAAATATTAGTTATTATCTTATGGACGGTTCAGTAACAGGAAAGATAAAATGTACTATTGCTAATTGGACAGGAGTTGCTTATAAGATTCCCCGTGTTGAGATAGAAAATTGCAGTTGTC
>JAIRZW010000184.1 GCA_031267015.1 Heliobacteriaceae bacterium
AAGAAAGTGAGAAGTTATATGGAAGCACATGGCGGCAGCGCTTTAGGTTTGATACTACACATTTTTAAAGATATTCCGATTGATGTTGTTCTCATTGTGTTCTTCTCCTGCGTTACTTATACTGTTTTGTGCTATTTGAGAACAAGCAAGCAGCTGCAAATCATGCAGGGCTTTCTGTCTAAATTCAGAAAAGAAGACCTGAATTTCAGGTTCAGAGAAATCGACGAGTGGATGACGCTTAACCCTTATGTTTCCCACGTTTGGCTGGAGTTCAGAAACACGCTCGTGTTCTCCGAATCAGTTGCGCTTAAGGGTCAAAATAACGACCTTACTTACAAAGAAGTTTCGTCAACAGTTCAAAATATACAAACAACAGTTGACCCACTGTATTTCTTTAACGAGGAAACTCTTGTTCATTCTAAGTTTAACCATAAGCTTATTGAGCAATTCCCTACAATCCTCACGGGTTTCGGCCCGTTGTTTACGTTCTTGAAGATTGCGACTGCGTTCGGTAAGATTGACTTCTCAACCCAAGAACGAACAATCGCCTCCGTTGCATCCCTGATGTCAGACATGCAGACAGCCGCGCTTGTTTCGGTTTTTGCGGTTTCAACGTCACTGCTTTTCATTATAACCGAAAAAATTGTATACGCGAAAACAGCTAAGAAAGTACTAAACCACGTAGAAGAACTTTTAGGCAAACTGTTTAACAATATCTCGTCCGAGAAGTTTTTGCTGGAGCTTTTGAAAGAAACCAAAATCCAAAATAATTCAGTTTCTAACCTGATTGTTGCCCTGCCTAATAACTTTAAAACAGCCTTAAATTCCGGTATAGCATCCAATCTGGTGCCATATCTGGAAAATGTTATTTTTGGAATAAACCAGCTGAACAAGACCACAAAAGACGCAGCAAAGGCGGCTAGTAAAGGCGACATAGCAGATGAACTTTTTTAAGGTTGAGGGTTGAGAGTTGATGGTTGATAGTTTAAAGGAATATAAATTTGGATTTGAAAAATTGGATGTCTGGCAGTTTGCAGTTGCTTTTGCTTCACAAATAAGGTCGGCAGCGGTTTCCATATCATCAAACTTAGCGGAGGAACTCCGCTAATGGCTATGATGCGAAAAAGCAGTTCCGGCGGCGGCGGTGGTGAGGGCAACGTATTCTGGGTTACGATGTCCGACTTGATGCTCGGCCTGGCGATTATCTTCATGACACTGTTCGTACTTGCCATGACAGGCTTTACGCAGGAAAGCATTAAGCAGAAACAGCAGCAGATTAAGGTTTCTCAGGAATTACAGGAGCAGCTTAAGAAAAACCAGATTGATGCGGAGATTGACAAGCTTACCGGTGATATTAAAATTTCAGACCTGGAATTGTTTAATACGGGCAGTTATGTCCTGTCGCCCGGAGGCAAGGCTCTTCTTAATAAGTTGATGCCGATTTATATTAATACTATTTTTGAGAAAAAAGAACTTATAAGCGGCGTAAATAATATCGTGATTCAGGGCCATACGGACAGCCAGGCGTTTTCAGGTGCAAGAACCAAAGAAGAACATTTTGTTAAGAACATGGATTTGAGCACAAAACGGGCAAATGCCGTGGCAGAGTATATGTTTAAGACTAATTATGACAAAAGATACAGCGATGACCTTATAAGAATGGTTGTTGTGGAAGGAAAAAGCTTTACCGAGCCGATTTTAACCGACGGCAAAGAGGATTTGGCAAAGAGCCGGCGCGTGGAAATGAGGCTGAAGGTTAAGAGTACCGATATTATGCAGTCGCTTTTCGGAGGGGTGCAATATTCAAATGATTGATGAACAGCGGATTATTGAAACTATTGATATGATTAGAATGCACAATCTTGATATCAGAACCGTCACGCTGGCGTTGAGTTTGCGCGACTGCATGGCGCGTGATATTGATGAGGTTTGCGATAATATTTATAAAAAGATTACACATTATGCGAAAAATCTTGCGGCTTATGCGCAGGAGTTTGAAAATGATTATTCAATCCCGATTATTAACAAAAGAATTTCAGTGACGCCGATTTCGATTATCGGGGAATCCTGCATTGCGCCGGATTATGTTAAGATTGCCCAAACCCTTGATGCAGCGGCGCATGAGGTCGGTGTGAATTTTATCGGCGGGTTTTCCGCGCTGGTGGAAAAAGGCTGTACAAAAGGCGATAAGCTGCTTATTGAAAGCATTCCCGAGGCGCTGGCAAAGACCGGGCGCGTGTGTTCTTCCGTGAATCTTGCGTCTTCCAAGGCGGGGATTAACATGGACGCGGTTTTAGTCATGGCAGACACAATAAAAAAAGCAGCGGAACTTACAAAAGAGCGTGACGGAATCGGGGCGGCAAAGCTGGTTTGCTTTTGCAATTCGCCCGGGGATAATCCGTTTATGGCAGGGGCTTTTTGCGGGTATGGCGAGCCGGAATGCGCGCTGAACGTCGGGGTTTCAGGGCCGGGAGTTGTGCGCGCGGCTGTGGATGCGCTCGACAAAGACGCTGATTTAAGTATGCTTGCCAACAAGATTAAGCAGATTGCGTATAAGATTACCACCACAGGCGAGCTGGCAGGAAGAAAGCTTGCGCAAAAAATGGATATACCTTTTGGCGTAATTGATTTATCGCTTGCGCCGACGCCGGCTGTGGGCGACAGTGTTGCCGGAATCTTTCAGGCAATGGGACTTGAGCATGCAGGTGCGCACGGAACAACTGCCGCGCTGGCCATGCTTAATGACGCGGTTAAAAAAGGCGGTATAATGGCAGGTTCGCATGTCGGAGGGCTGTCAGGGGCGTTTATTCCGGTTTCCGAAGACGCGGGCATGATTGAAGCCGCCCAAAAGGGCTATTTAACGTTTGACAAGCTGGAAGCTATGACGTCTGTGTGCTCGGTCGGGCTTGATATGATTGCCATTCCGGGCGATACACCTGTCGAAACCATTGCAGGAATCATTGCTGATGAAATGGCTATCGGCATGATTAACAAAAAGACAACTGCTGTCAGGATTTTGCCGGTTCCGGGTAAAAATATAGGCGAGGAAGTTGTTTACGGCGGCCTGCTCGGCAGGGCTCCGATTATGCCGGTAAACGCTTTATCGTCCGCAAATTTTGTGCGCCGCGGAGGACGTATACCGGCGCCGGTTCACAGTCTTAATAATTGAGGTAATATGCTGGATTCATCACGTATTTTAGAAAATAATTTAAAGAAATTTTTACTGGATGCATTTGAAAAATCTGACAGCCCGCACCATGCAACGAAATTCAGGTATAATAATTTAAAACTGCATATCGATAAGGAAATCAGTGCGGTACCGCATTTTTGTGTTAATATAGGTTCAACGGACGCTTGCTTTTGTCTTGAAAAAATTAGCAAAATCAAAGGCCATATCGGCTCTGATGAACGCTATATAATCCGGT
>JAIRZW010000049.1 GCA_031267015.1 Heliobacteriaceae bacterium
AACAACACTCTATGCTTTCTTTTCAAGTTCTAAATCACTGTAACTTGGTTTTGTTATCAAATTAATTCCATAACCAATTAATACAGCCAATATAATTGCCAATGTATATTGAATTATACTTTCCCAACTCATAATTAAACCTCCATTTTTATAATAATTTCTTTAATACATTTATCTAAATTTACATAATTAGACAGTAATACAAATATATAATACAAGCCGATAATAATAAAGGGAACTGTTTTAAGAGTAAATGGCAGTAAAAACAACCCAATTGTTCCGCCTGTACATGCTATAAACGTGTGAACAGTAAACTGACGTTCATTCATTAAATCTTCAAGCTTTGCTTCTATCTTATTCATAATAATTAATATATCATATAAAACAGTTTCTGTAAAATTATTAAAATATATTAATTCTGACCGAGCCTGTTGACGTGCCGGTTATCTGACGTCATTGCGAGGAAGGCTTTGCCTGACGAAGCAATCCAGTTATCATTTAAGGTTCTTAAAATAGTCATTTTCTGAAAACGCCCGGTATGCGCAGGCAAAACCATTTCTTGTGTCTGCCGAGTCCGGCGAGCAGTAAGTATTCAGGTCTTTATAACCAACGTAATCCGCCATAGGCGAACCGAGCGGATAAACTTTTCCTTTCTCAATTATAAACGCAAAAGTGTCATAACCAAACCGGTTGGGCTTTTTAGCGCCGTTTGTATCCACGCTTATTATCGGAACAGTCGTATAGCCGGGTGTTTCAACGTAAACGAACATCCCGTTTTTCAGCTCAAAATATCCGTCATTCAGCACACCAGTATCAAATGTATCGTTGCTAAAGGTTTTGTAATTAGTGAAATATTTGCTCTTTGAGTAGGTGGAACCCAAAGCATTTATTCCTTCGAATGCCTCTTTTAACATGTCAACACAGGATATTCTGCCGTATTGTTCATATCCGGGATTTTTAGTTGTACATATTTCACCCGGAGTATACAAATCCTGCCCGACAAGATAAGTAAGCGCCTGCGCCATAATGGAATACGCTGCCTTAAAGCCTGATTCATATTGTTTATTACGCACATTATTAATCAATGACGGCATGGTCAGAGCGGCAACAATGCCAATAATCCCTAATGTAATCAAAACTTCTGCAAGAGTGAAACCCCTCCATGTCATTCCGAACTTGTTTCGGAATCTAGCCACTGCTGAATCACGGAGGTCAATCCGCCGTTCAGCATGACAAAATCGCGTAAAACCCTGGCCGGAGCTTAGATAAGGTCGCCCCCCCCCCGTGAAAACTCAATCATATCAATCCTTTCCGACTTTATTGCGACCGCTGCTTTTTGCATTGTAAAGCCTTCTGTCCGCAATATCTATCACATCCGATGCATTCCCGCCGTCTTTTGGAAACGCCGCAATACCTATACTCACCGTTACGTGGCTTTCTTTGCCATGGTTCAGTTTATACGGTTCCTCTGCTATAATCTTACATATTTTTTCTGCGGTTGTCAAGGCTTCTTCATCGCCGGTGTTCGGAAGAATTATGCTCATTTCTTCTCCGCCGTAACGGCATACGATATCAGTCGTACGGACATTCCGCTTCAATGCAAACGCGACCTGG
Source organism: Heliobacteriaceae bacterium (assembly GCA_031267015.1). Lineage (GTDB taxonomy): Bacteria > Cyanobacteriota > Vampirovibrionia > Gastranaerophilales > Gastranaerophilaceae > UBA947. The sequence continues at coordinate 1,615 of JAIRZW010000049.1, forward strand.
CGCAGCACCGCGTCACCTGCCTGATGCCCGTATTTGTCATTAAACTGCTTAAAATAATCAATGTCAAGTATGATAAGCGAAAACGGCTGTTCATAACGCTTTGACTGCTCAATCTGCATTTGCATCTGCTCTTGAAAATACCTGTGGTTATAGAGCTCCGTAAGCCCGTCAGTAGTCGCAAGCTTGTACTGCTGTTCAAAATCACGCGACTTAATCAGATACTTCACAATAAACGTAAACGTAAACGCCAGAATCGAAAATATAAGCGGATAAATAACTTCCAGCCACAAATCGCCAAAACGCATTGAATAATACGCGATTAAAAGGTAAACAAGATAAATTGACAGCGAAACCAGCGATGCCAAAGCCGCCGAGCGCAAACGCATTACCGCAACCCCAATCGCAGCCGCAAGAAGCACACTCACCGCCACCGTAACCCCGCGGCTAACCTTCCTGATAAAATTATCATCAATCAAATTGTTTACATAAGTCGCCTGAACCTCAACGCCCGGATAGAGTTTGCCTGTCGGAACCGTCTTGATGTCAAACAAACTCGCCGCTGTCGTACCGAAATAGATTATGCGGTTGCTGAAGTCAAACTCCGGCCCTGATTTTTCACCGTTAACTACCTGAATAAGCTGATACATCGGAATGTGCGTGTAAGTCTTTTCCGGCCCGTACCAGTTAAGGATTACACTGCCGTCGTTGTCAAGAAAAATTTTGCGCTTGCCCAAAGTCAACTCAGAATTCTTGTTTATCACAAATTTTTCAGGCTCCAAATAATCTTCTGTCTGCCTGAGGTAGTCCAGCCCGACTTTCAGCGCAAGCTGCGGATAAAACTTGTCCTGATATTTCATAAACAGTGGCATTTTACGCAAAACCCCGTCGTCCGCGCGCGAAACATTTATTACCCCGACGTTTCCTGTCGAACTCAAAATCCCCTGCAAAATCGCACGGCAGTTGGTAAAAGTCAAACCTGAAAAATCGATTTTTTTTGAATTA
>JAIRZW010000182.1 GCA_031267015.1 Heliobacteriaceae bacterium
ATTTTAAACCATTGACATCTAAACCAAGAATTCCGCATCTTGCGTCTAAATAAGTTATTGTGGCTGCAGTGCACAAGCCGTTAGCATCTGTCACACATATAGTTCTTAAAAAACCGCATGTACCTGCAATGTCAGAGAAATATTTTCTTATGTAAATAGAACTTCCGTCTGATAAAAACAGTCTGGGCCTTCCATAGTCTTCATAGCCTAATTTGCCATGGCCGTTATTTGTCGGTTTTTGCAATTTCACTTGATATAAAGCGCATTTTCCGGTAGTGTCTGAGGTAGTGCAGACTGATGTTGTTTTATAATAACGGGTAAAACGTTCAGCAATTACGTCAGCAGTGTCGTCGGGGTTAAATAAACCGGAATATGTTTCATCGCCTGTTTCAGCCCGATAGAGATTAACAACATTTAATAAATTAGAATACGATTTTTTAATTTGAGATAAAAGAACTTTTTCTTTGTATCTGGCAATTAATGAAGGCAGGGTTAACACTGCCACAACGCCGATAATTCCTAAAGTTATCAACACTTCTGCTAATGTAAATGCTTTTTTCATAAGTTATCACTCCTAACCATTCTTTTTACTAGTTTACTTGTATATTTCCAAGTTTAACATGACGAAATATGCATTGTCAATAGGCTATAATTTATGGAATGAAAGAAAATTATAAATTACTACATGAAAAATTCGGATTACGATTACTGCAAGAACGCAGACGCCGGCGTTGGAGCCAGGAGCGTTTGGCAGAGAAGGCAAATCTAAGTAAAAATACGCTGAGCAGTATTGAACTGGGCGACAGTTCACCTAAACTTGCTACTGTGTTTGCGCTTGCAGACGCGCTGGAAATTCCCGCAAAAGACCTGATTGATTTGTAAACATAAAAAGAAAAACCCTGATAAGGGTTCTTGTTCTGAGGGCAGCAGCCTTAAGAATCTCAAAGAGATCCTTCGTCCGGCGCCGGTTTGACCACCGTGAGCGCCGCGCTCAGGATGACGTAAAAGATTAGAGTAAGTCATTGCGAGCGGCTGACAGGCGCGAAGCAATCCGGAAATAAAAAAGAGCCTTTAAAGGCTCTTTTTTTTGAATTTATTCGGCAAACCCGCCTAATAAATATCCTATTTCATTTACTTGTTTATTTATTTCAATTTTGTTGATATTTTCAAGGTCATCAACCAGTTTTTCTACTACTGCAAGATTATTGTTTTTAAATAATTTTGCCTGTTTTTCCAAAGCGGCAACGTCCGCACGGCTATAAGACAACGAATGATATTTACTATCCTCACTCTTGAACTGTGTGATTAACTGCTCGTATTTATGAACGACATCATCTGTATTTTGGATTTCCAAGCATCTATCTTCATTAAATTTAACGCTGACGCTGCCATCTTGATTAATAAATACATCTGTATATTTTCTGTCCAGATTTTTTTTAATAAAATTTTTAAAAGCAGCTATTCCGTCTCCTGTCAAATCTCCTACAATTTTTTCAATATGCTCCTTTTTCATTTTTGCAACTGACATGCCGAACGCGGGCTTTGCTTGTGGTGAATAGTTTGAGTAGTTTGTGTTAATGTTCATATATTTTCTCCTATTTTACTTGTATAAAAACCGTCAATAAAAATTTTTGTTACTCATGCGCTATTTATTACAAAATGTAACAAATAGCGGGGTTTATTTTTGATATTGTTTGCGCTATACTAAATTCATGTCATTGCTTCAGACTCACGTCCTCGTAATGACGGAAAGAAGGAGGTCTTTATGACAGTTTCTACCCCAAACGAATTGGAAGAATTAATCCAACGAGTTAAAAAGGCGCAGGAGATTTACTCCACTTTTACTCAGGAACAGGTTGATAAGATTTTCAAAGCGGCTGCTGCGGCGGCAAATAAGGCGCGGATTGGATTAGCGAAAATGGCTGTGGAAGACACAGGCATGGGGATTGTGGAGGACAAGGTTATCAAAAACCACTACGCGTCTGAGTATATTTATAACAAACACAAGACCGCGAAGACTTGCGGCGTGATAAAAGAAGATATAACAAACGGGATTAAGATTGTAGCGGAGCCTCTGGGCGTGATTGCGGGGATTATTCCAACGACAAACCCGACTTCGACCACGGTTTTCAAGGCGTTGATTTCCCTTAAAACCAGAAACGGAATAATATTTTCCCCTCACCCGCGCGCTAAAAAGTCGACCGTTGAAGCTGCAAGAATAGTTCTTAACGCGGCGGTGGCAGCAGGCGCGCCAAAGGATATTATCGGCTGGATTGACGAGCCTTCAAAAGAATTATCCGCAATGATTCTTAAACACGAAGGCATAAGTTGCATTCTTGCGACCGGCGGGCCGGGCATGGTTCATGCGGCTTATTCGTCCGGAACCCCCGCAATTGGCGTGGGCTCAGGCAATGTTCCCGCGATAATCGACGAAACCGCTGACCTTAAAATGGCAGTGTCTTCGATTATAATGTCAAAAATCTTTGACAACGGCATGATTTGCGCGTCCGAGCAGGAAGTCGTCGTGGTCAAAGACGTTTACGACGAGGTTAAAAAAGAATTTGAATTTCGCGGCTGTTACTTCCTGAACGAAGCCGAAAAACAAAAAGTCGGCAAAATAATTTTCGCTGAAAGCGGCGGGGTAAGCGCGGCAATCGTGGGCCAGAGCGCTTACACAATCGCAGAAATTGCAGGTATTGAGGTTCCCGAAAAAACTAAAATCCTGATAGGCGAGGAAACTGACTACACCGGAAACAGTCCGTTCGGTTACGAAAAATTATCCCCGATTTTGGGATTCTATAAGGCAGAAGATTTTGAAAACGCAGTAGAAATCGCCCATGAGCTTTTGAAACTCGGCGGTTTAGGCCACTCAGCAGCGCTTTACACAGACACCAACCGTGAAGAAGCAGTCTGCACGCTTAATGTCAAAGGCGTTCAAAAATGCTGCTGCTGCGAATGCGACCCGAAAAACCGGATTAAATATTTCGCGTCAAAAATCCCGACCTGCCGTCTTGTAATCAATTCCCCGTCATCGCACGGCGCAATCGGCGATCTTTATAACTTCAAACTTGAACCGTCGCTCACATTGGGCTGCGGCTCTTGGGGCAAAAACTCCGTCAGCGGAAACGTCGGAGTCGAACACTTATTAAACTACAAAACAGTGGCTGAAAGGAGAGAAAATATGCTTTGGTATAAATTACCGCCGAAAATCTACTTTAAACGCGGCGCAACAGATTTGGCGCTTCGTGAACTTGAGGGCAAAAAACGCGCGTTTATTGTAACAGACAGGTACCTGTTTAATTCGGGCGCTGTGAATAATGTTACGAATGTTCTGGATGAAATCGGCATGGATTATCAAATTTTCTTTGATGTTAAGCCTGACCCGACTTTGTCGAACATAGACGAGGCGCTCAACATAATCCGTCCTTATGAGCCGGATGTGTTTATAGCGCTGGGCGGCGGGTCTCCAATGGATGCCGCGAAAATCATGTGGCTTATGTATGAACAGCCTGACACAGACTTTGAAGACATTGCAATGCGGTTTATGGATCTGCGTAAGCGGATTGTGCAGATTCCGGAGCTTGGCAAAAAGGCGCAGATGGTTTGTATCCCGACGACGTCCGGCACCGGCTCTGAGGTGACACCGTTTGCAGTCATAACAGATGACCAAACGCACATTAAATACCCGATTGCGGATTATGCCTTAACCCCGCACATGGCGATTATTGACCCGAACTTCACGGACCACATGCCAAAAAGCCTGACAGCCGCAGGCGGAATCGACGCGCTTGTGCACTCGATTGAGGCGTACGTGTCCGTAATGGCAACGAACTTCACCAATTCCAATGCGCTCGAGGCAATTAAATTAATATTTAAGTATCTTGTGCGCTCTTACAATGTGGGCGCGAACGACCCGCTCGCACGCGAAAAAATGCACTATGCCGGAACAATTGCAGGCATGGCGTTTGCGAATTCGTTCCTTGGGCTTTGTCACGCAATGGCGCACAAACTTGGTTCGGCTTATAATATCCCGCACGGTTTTGCCAATGCAATGCTTATCAATCAGATAATCCGCTTTAATGAAAACGACTGTCCGACTAAACAGGCAACTTTCCCGCAGTATAAATTTCCTAATGCGAAAGCAAAATACGGTCAAATGGCAGACGAACTTAAACTTGGCGGAAGCAATGACGACGAGAAAGTAGAGCTTCTGCTTAATGCAATAACCGAACTTAAAAAATCGGTTGAGATTCCGTT
>JAIRZW010000080.1 GCA_031267015.1 Heliobacteriaceae bacterium
TTCAACAACTCCGTTTTCTGAAACAGTTCTTTGTATAACCGTTTCGTCTTCACCTGTAATTTTTTCCGATAAAACTTTACCGTCTTTAGATGTTCTGACTGTTTCCTGACCTGCTTCCGTAATTACTTCGGTAATACTTTCGTCATCATTGTAAGTATAAGTTGTTTTCTTTTCTTTTGCAGGTATTCCTTCATTTTCAATTTTAGACTGAAGCTGCTCTTTACCGTCTACAATAATATAATTTTCGGAAGCTAAGCCTTTTTTAACGTTTTTGCTTTTAGGTTCACCGTTTTCATCGCAAATAATTATTTCTTTGGAATCACCGGAATTTGTTTTGGTAATTGTGGCAGGTTTTCCGCTCTTATACTCAATAACGGTTTTATTGCCGTCACTATCAACAACTTCTTCCTGAATAACATTGCCTGTTGCGTCTTTTGTCTGTGCAGTTTTGCTGCCATTCTCATCAGTTGTTGTAATTACGGAAGTTTTATCAGGATTAACAGTCTCCAGTGTGCCGTCTTTATATTTTATTTGTATTACTTTTTCGCCGTTTTGCTCAATAACAGACGAACTTTCAATATCTTCACTCTTGCCGGAAATTTCGGTTAAAAACTGAAAAAGTTCTTGCGCGGAAATTTCTTTGATATTTGATTTTTTTAAGAACTTACCGGCTTCTTTTTGGGAAAAATTGTCATCTTTAGCGTATTGCATAATAGTTTCCTGAAACTTTTGCATTTCGTCAGCGTCAAGGATGCCGTTCTTATCCACATCAACAGTGTCGTAAATCGACTTGAGCTTTTCGTCTGTTATTTGTTCGCGCTTTATTCCGCCGGAAAGCCGGTTAATATTAGATTCTTTAGTTTTACCCAATGATAAATTTAATTCAGTCATATTATATATATCGGTAAACAATATAAAATCTTTAGGTATGCAGCCAGATTGTTACAATTCTCAACACTCCCTTAAGGCCAACTCTAAAACGACTTTATGAAAGCTTTGTTAAATGAAATTTAGTTGCCTTCGTTTCCTTACCGCAAATCATTATAATATTCCAGAACCTCATCAACATGGCCTTTAATCTTGACTTTACGCCATTCTTTTTGAGTTTTGCCGGCTTTGTCCAAGATGAATGTTGATCGGATTATGCCAAAATATTTTCTGCCGTACATTGATTTTTCACCCCAAACTCCGAATGCCTCCGATAGTTTATGTTCCGGGTCGGATAGCAGAATAAAATTCAAACCGTGTTTTTCCTGAAAATTTTTGTGGCTTTTTATGCTGTCAGGGCTTACGCCAATTACAACTGCTTTTGAAGTCAGCCTGTTGTAATTATCCCTAAAATCACAGGCTTCCTGCGTGCAGCCGGACGAGTTATCTTTTGGGTAAAAATACAAAATAATCTCTTTTCCGCTAAAATTCGCCAGAGAATATTCTTTCTCAACGCCGTTCACGTCAATGCCTTGCAGTTTTATATCCAAGTAGTTCATATAAATTCTCCTTTATTATCCGCCGCAGACTTTGCATGGTTTGCCGCCGCGTTTGTAAGCATCCTGGCGTTCAATTTTTATGCAGTTAACTGTGCATTTTTTGGCGTGTTGGCAATGAGTTTTGTGAACTTTTTGTGTATTTGTATTATAAACGACAGGCTCAGCATTCACTCTAAGTGCCATTGTTAAAAATATGAATAAAAATAATAAAAACTTTTTCACGACACACGACCTTTCGTAAACCATTATACAATAAAAATGTTTAATAAATATTTGTCCATATCTATCTCTCTTTGATATACATATCTATATGGGTGTCAGATTACACAGACAATAGCTGGAACGCTCCTCGCAATACAATTTATTCCCCGAATAGATTGAGCTGCGGGACCTGCGTCACAAGCTCGTCAGATGATTTCCTGCGGGCCGAAAGGTTGTTTGAAAAGTCTTTTTGCATACGCGTCATTAGCTCCTCAGAACGCTTGATTACAGAGCTCGGAAGTCCTGCCATTTTTGCCACCTGAATACCGTAACTTCTGGAAGTGCCGCCCTGAACGATTTTGCGCAGAAACTCAATTTCGCCGTTGTCTTCAGATACCGTAATCCGGTAATTTTTAATCTGCGGATAGGTGTTGGTCATGACATTTAACTCGTGGTAATGGGTCGCAAATATGCACCGTGACTTGATTTTTTCCGCAATAAATTCCGCCACGGACCACGCAATCGCAACGCCATCGTAAGTGCTGGTGCCGCGGCCGATTTCGTCAAGCAGGATAAGGCTTCGGTCGGTTGCAGCGTTCAATATGTACGCCGTTTCAATCATTTCCACCATAAATGTTGACTGCCCGAGCGTCAGGTCGTCGCTTGCGCCCACACGTGTGAAAATTTTGTCCACAACCCCCATTTTTACATAATCCGCAGGAGTCCATGACCCGATTTGCGCAAGCAGCGCTATAAGCGCGTTTTGGCGCATGTAGGTTGATTTTCCCGCCATGTTCGGGCCCGTTAGAATCATAAACTGGGTTTCGTCGGATGAATTACATTTTAATTCCAAATCGTTCGCAACATACTCGCCGAGCGGCAAAATCTTCTCCAGTACAGGGTGGCGGCCGTTTTTAACAATAAAATCATCAGACTCATCAACAACCGGTTTGCAGAAATTATTCTCAACAGCAGCAACTGCGAGGCCCGTGTAAACGTCGAATTTGGCTATGCAATCCGCGATTTCGCGTAATTTTGTTACAAATTCTTTTGAATACTCGCGAAAATCGCAAAACAGCTTGTATTCCAGCTCTGTCGACTTGAACCTTGCCGACAAAACGTCGTCCTCGTGCTTTTTCAACTCATCCGTAATAAATCTTTCAGCGCCGGTAAGGGTTTGTTTTCTGATGTAGTGTGGCGGAATCTGGCCCAGATATGAGTTCGTAACTTCTATAAAGTAGCCGAAAACCCTGTTGTAGCCGACTTTGAGGTTTTTGATTCCGGTCTGCTCAATTTCTTTTAATTCAAGTTTTTTAAGCCAGCCTTCGCCCTCGGTCAAAAGCCCGCGGAAGTAGTCCAGTTCGCCGTTTACGTCTTCTTTGATAATCCCGCCTTCACGGATGGTTATTGGCGCGTCCTCGCTTATGGTACGCTCAATCAACTCTGTGAACTCTGAAATATCGTCCCTGTACGAAGAAATTTGTGTCAGCGGGTTAAAATCCAATTCCTGCGCCGCGTCAAGCAGGTCAGGAAGCATATAAAGCGATGTTTTGAGGCTCAGGAAGTCGCGCGGGTTTGCGGAATTGTTGCTAAGCCGTGTGGCAAGCCGCTGGATGTCGTAAATTTTATCCAAAAGTCCGGCAATTTTGTATCTTGTGTCGGTTTTTTCGATTAATTCGGTTATATGGTTTTGGCGCTCAAGGATTGCGTCTGCTTTTTTCAACGGCTGGCAAATCCAGTTTCTGAGCAGTCTTGCGCCCATGTTTGTTTTGGTTTTGTTGATTGCCCACAAAAGCGAGCCGTATTTGCCTTTTTCGCGCAGGGTTTCGGTCAGTTCAAGGTTTTTGCGCGTGCTGCGGTCGATAATCATGTATTCCGAAAGCTCGTAGGATTCAATCCGGTCGAATTTCGGCACATTGTCTTTGAGCGTTTCCCAAACGTAGGCTAAAAGCGCGCCGGTTGCGCGGAAGCCCAATTTACATTTTTCAAATCCGTATGCTTCAAGGCTTGCGGCATTGAAAATATTTTTTAAGTTATTCAGGGCAAAATGCTCGTCAAACACGGATTCCGGAATTTTTGAGCAGTTGTATTGCGAAGTTATTTCGTCAGGCAGGTTAATTTTTGTTTCAGGCACGATTTGGAACGGTTTAATTTCCTGTCTGATTTCAGGCGCGATAATTTCCGCGGGGTTAATGAGCGTTAATTCAGCCAAAATGAGGTTCAGAGGCGCCTGGGTGGTCTTTAATTCGCCGGTTGAAATGTCAGCGTAGGCAAACCCATATAGGCCGCTCTTTTCGTCCTTAAACATAGCGCAGATGTAATTATTTGAATTCTGCTCTAAAAAGTCGCTTTCGGTAATGGTTCCGGAGGTTACTATCCGTGTAATCCCCCTCTTTACAAGGCCTTTTGCCTGTTTAGGATCTTCAAGCTGGTCGCAAATCACGACTTTCAGGTTTTTCTGGATAAGTTTTTCAAGATAGTTGTTAACCGCCTTAACCGGAATCCCTGCAAGCGGAATCCGGCCCAATTTAGCCCCTGCTTCGCGGCCGGTGAGGGTTAATTCGAGTTCGCGCGCCATTGTTACAGCGTCTTCAAAAAACGTTTCAAAAAAGTCCCCGAGCCGGTACAGCAGAATTTTTTCGGGATTTTGACGCTTAATCTCAAGATACTGCTGCATTACAGGCGTTAAGTCCTCAATATTCACATCCGCTGTATTTATATAGTTAATTTCAGGTTTGCTCATGGTATAATATTAGTATAAGAAAATGAGGATTTCAACATGGGCTGTTTAAAAAATATTTTCAGAGCGGTTATAATTGTGCTTGTAATAGCCGGTTTTGTGTCGCTTGGCGGCGATAAGCTCGTCAGTTCGCTGATTAAGAATTATTTCAATCCGCCGCGTGACGTCATGCTTGAGCGGGCGAAAAAGGTCGGGGATTTCTCAAATATCAGCGATGAGTTTGAGATAGAAAGAGCCGCGGGCATGTTCGGCTACAATGCTGTTGTTGCAGAGCATAAGGCATCCGGACAGAAAATGATTGTTGTTGACGAAGGTAAAAAGGACTTAATAACACCGCAGGATATTGAGTCGCCGGATGTTGAAAGAAAGCTTCAGGATGCGTTAGGCAAAATTAAATACAGCGCAGTTTCGGTTGAGAATATTACTGTTACGAAGCGCGGTACAATGACGTCTTACGGCAGGCAGGTTCCTTATGTGCGCTTTGACGCACGAATCAAGAAGCTTCCGGTCGGAGAAGTTTCGGGGATTATTTCGACTGTTAACGGCCAGGACGGAAACCCGCGGATTCTAATCTCCGCAAGCGAGAAAGCCAAGTACTCACAGCTTATTTCGGATGAGTTTTTTAAACAAGTGAAGTAGGCTTAAAATCGGGCCGAAGAATATATTCTTCGGCCCGATTTTAAGCGTTGTATGCTTCAAAAAATGAGCGCAAAAGCTCCTGGCCTTTGAGCATGGATTTGTAATCCACGTTTTCGTCGGCCGAGTGCATATTGTTAATTGACGCAAGCCCGATTAAATATGGCGCAAACCGCTCGCCATGTGAGTTTACCTCATTTGCGTAAATGTGAGTTTCTGCACCGGCATGAAAAGTTGAAATGCTCGGCGCTACCATAACCTTTTTAGCGATAGTTTCAAACAAAAGCGGGATGTAATTGTCCTCATCCTTCTCAAATGCAGGCAGGTGCTCGTCAAAAGTGATTTCAGCGCGTGCAATGCCGGCGTATAACTTGTTGAAGTCATCTATTTCAAATTTCATCCGGTCTATAAGCTCGTTTTCAAACGCTTTGTCAGAGCTTCTTATAGAGTATGAGGCTTCAGCCTCGGTGTTAATTATGTTTGTGACGTTGATGTCGCCCCCGCGTATTGCGCCAAGGTTGCACGAGGTTATGACTTCGCCGTCTTTTGATTCGTAGACGCCTTGCGGAAGGTTTGCAGCTATGTCTGCAATCAGTTTGACAGCGTTTTCGCGTTCCGGGTCGTGGATGTTAATGCCGGAATGCCCGCCTTTAAAGGATTCCACCTTGATATGAACCTTAACATAGCTTGCACCTGCGGTTTTTAGTTGTCCGAGCGTGTCGCTGTCACATACCAGAACGTATTTTGAGCGTAATTTACAGAACTCCGCATTCCGAATCCCGCTCATGCCGGATTCTTCGTCGCGTGTAAAAACAAGTTCCAGCCCGCCATGCGGCATATCAATGGTTCTTAAATGTTTTGCAAGCAAAAGCGCCTGTGCAAGTCCGGCCTTGTCGTCCGCGCCCAG
>JAIRZW010000120.1 GCA_031267015.1 Heliobacteriaceae bacterium
ACAATGGAAAAAGACTGTACACAAGATATGCTAGCCAAGCTAATCGGAGTACAGAAACCGCAAATATCTGACTTAGAAAACGGCAAAAGACTACCGTCAATAACTGAATTAATGGCATACAGCAAGCGGTTTAAAGCTCCTATGGAATATTTGTTGGGAATGAGTGATAACAGGAATTATGAGAATATGGTTGTTGGCCAAGAACTTGGATTATCTGACGAAGCCATTGCAACACTTAAATTTTGGAAACAATACCAATTCGGTGGATATTCAAACATATTAAACATTCTTTTAGCTATTGAAGACAAATTTGCTATCTTGCAAAGAATAGATGAATATTGTTTTTCAAACCCCAAAGAGTTTGTAATAGCAAAAAGCGATAAAATAACCCGTGTGCAGGAGCTTTCTGTTCTTGATACCGGCGGGGATAGTTATAGCCTGCATGTCAATCATTTAAAAGATTTTTTGCTTTTAAGCATTCAAAGCGAAATAAAGGAACTGAAAAAATACTTACAAGAAAACAATATTACAAGAGAAAAAACAATGAAAACACATCGCATTGAAAAGGTAGATTAATTTTGAAAGGTATTAAAAAATGAAAGCAGTAATTTATGCAAGAGTTTCGTCTGATGAACAGCAGAAAGAAGGGTTTTCAATTCCGGCGCAAATTGAGTTGCTTGAAAATTATGCGAAACGCAACAATATTGAAGTAGTTAAAGTTTATGAAGAAGCCCAAACTGCAAAACAGGCAGGACGTGTAAAGTTTAATGAAATGCTAAATTTTTTACATGCCAGTAAAGACATCAACGCAATCCTTGTTGAGAAAACTGACCGTTTATATAGAAACTTCAAAGACTATGTTTTGATTGATGAAAATAAGTTTGAAATCCACCTTGTCAAAGAAAACGAAATAATCGGCAAAAATGCAACTTCACATCAAAAATTCGTTCACGGCATCAAGGTTTTAATGGCGAAAAATTTTATTGATAATTTAAGCGAAGAAACTAAAAAGGGCAGATTTAAAAAAGTTCAAGAGGGCTATTTTATTGCACAAGTACCTTATGGTTACAAGAAACTTGACCCTCGTACAACCGTAATTGATGAAGAAAAAGCCCCGTTTGTCAAACGTGCCTTTGAATTATATTCACAAGGTGAACTTTCATTGGATAAGGTTAGAGAAAAACTGTATTCTGAAAAGCTGTTTTATTTACCTTCCACAACTAAAGTTTCAAAACCGCAATTAGAATATATTTTGAAAAACCCAAGTTATACTGGTGTTATTAATTTTCAAGGTGAATTATACAAAGGCAGGCATGAAGCCATAATTTCGGAAAAATTGTTTGAAAAAACTCAAAAGGCTTTTAAAAAAGACGGCAAGCCATTGACACGAAAAGAACACCATTTTTTATTCGCCGGCATGTTAAAATGCGGCGAATGCGGATGTACTATAACTTGTGAACGCAAGAAAGGCAAATATGTATATTATCGTTGCACAGGCTATGACAAAACATGTTCGCAAAAGAAAATCTACATCCGCGAAGAAGAACTTATTAAACAGTTTGAAGAGGCTGTAAAAGCCGTTTCTTTGGACGAAAAGCATATTGACTATATCAAATTAGGGCTAAAGGAAAGTTTCTTTGACAAGAGGGAATTTAGCAAAGAGCGGCAGCAGGCATTACAAATTCAAGCAGGCAGAATTAAAGACAGGTTGGATAAACTCTATATTGATAAGCTTGACGGCAATGTTAGCAATGAATTTTGGCATGAAAAGAAAACCTTGTGGCTGAATGAGCTTGAAGAAATTGAAAATTTACTGCATGCCTTTGGTGAAACCGATAAAAAATACTATGATGAGGGAGTAAAAATATTAGAACTTTTGAAAAACGCTTATAGTGCATATTCTAAGCAAAACAACCAAGAAAAGCGAAAAATGCTGAAATGTTTACTTTCGAACTGCATTTTAGAAGACGAAAAAGTAAGATATGACTACAATGTACCCTTCTCTTACTTCGTAAATTTTGCCTCTCGTAAAGACAAACACCCTGGATTGGATTCGAACCAATGACCTACCGCTTAGAAGGCGGTTGCTCTATCCAGCTGAGCTACCAGGGCGTAAGCCTAAAATTCAGGCTGCAAAGCTATTCTAGCATGAAAAAATATTTTTGCAAGAATTAAAATATTTTATTTCAAAAGTACATAATTATACAGCGAGCCGGTGATTAAATAACTTTTGCATTCGCATTTTTTTGAGGTATAATTTTTTTATGCTTACAGGAAACGAGATTAGACAGCTATTTTTAGATTATTTTGAGAAAAAGCGGCAGCACACGCTTGTGGAAAGCTCCAGCTTGGTGCCGGATAACCCGACCGTGCTTTTGACGACCGCAGGAATGCTTCAATTTATGCCTATTTATCTGGGCTATGAAAAAGCTCCGTATAAGCCGCCCAGAGCGGTTTCATGCCAGAAATGCGCGCGCGCGGGCGGTAAGGATTCCGATATAGAAAATGTCGGCAGAACCCCGCGGCACCACACGTTTTTCGAGATGTTAGGCAACTTTGCGTTTGGGGATTATTATAAAAAAGAACTGATTCCTTGGGCGTGGGAGTTTGTGACGGAATACTTAAAACTCGACCCTGAGCGGCTTTGGATAACGGTTTACGAGAACGACGACGAGGCGTTTGATATATGGACAAAAGACGTCGGGATTTCGGCGCACAAGGTCCTGCGCAAAGGTAAAAAAGACAATTTCTGGGGGCCGCCGGGCGCGTCAGGCTCCTGCGGACCGTGTTCGGAGATTCACTACGACTTGGGCGAACAGTTTAAATGCTCCGGGGATTGCGGAATCGACACGTGCGAATGCGACCGATGGGTGGAAATTTGGAACCTCGTGTTCACTGAGCTTTTTCAGGATGAAGAAGGCAATTTCTCGCCGCTTGAAAAGAAAAACGTCGACACAGGAATGGGTCTGGAGCGTATTACCATGGTCTGCCAAGGCAAGACTTCTACGTTTGAAACTGATTTATTAAAGCCGATTTTGGATAAAGTCGTAGAGATGTCCGGTGTACCTTACAAAAAATCCGATAAGACCGATGTTTCACTTCGCATAATCACTGACCATGCGCGGTGTGTAACATTCCTTATTAACGACGGCGTAATCCCCGGAAATGAAGGCAGAAGCTATGTTTTGCGGATGATTCTGCGCCGCGCGCTGCGCCACGGAAAGATGTTAGGTTTAGAATTGCCATTTTTATATAAACTGGCCGACGTTGTTGTGGAAAATTACAAGGACGCCTATCCTAATTTGCCCC
>JAIRZW010000187.1 GCA_031267015.1 Heliobacteriaceae bacterium
AGCACGTCCGCGCATGCAATCTGGAGCGCTTTGAAAATCCCGTTGTCAATCGTGGATTTGACTTTGCCGAAGCGCGAAACAATTTCCGCATTTCCGCAAACCCAGCCCACACGCCATCCGGTCAGCGCATAAGGTTTTGAAAAGCTGAAAAATTCAACCGCAATGTCTTTTGTACCCTCGATTTCAAAGATACTGAACGGCTTCTCACTCTCGTTGAAATACAAATCGCAATAAGCCGCGTCTGAAATCATCAGGATTTCGTGTTTTTTGCAAAATTCCACACAGGCTTTAGCGTACTCCTTAGTTGTAATCGCGCCCAGCGGATTGTTCGGGAAGTTAAAAATCATTGCCTTAACTTTTTCGCTCTTATAGCCGGCTTTGACAAGGCCGGCCAAAACTTCCTCCATATCAGGCTTGTAGTCGTTTTCGAGCGTCAACGGAATCGGATACGCAAGCCCGCCGGAGCATTTTGTAAACTCGCCGTAAGAAGCATAACCCGGGTCAGGCACAAGGATTATGTCTCTGTTGTCAATCCCCCCTGCCTGAGGCATCCCCCCTTGCAAGGGGGGCTCAATATGACATGGCGGGTTTACCAGTGCGCGAACCAGATTCGCCAAGCCTTCTTTTGAACCGATTAGCGAAAAAACTTCTTTCTCCGGGTCGATGTCAACGCCAAAACGCGTTTTCATCCGCTGCGACACCGCTTTTCTAAAATAGATTTCGCCTTTGGGGGTCGAATACGTGTGGATATCCGGCTCGTCAAGAAGCTCTTTTAATCTGTCAATCGCAAATCTCGGCGGCTGCGCAGTCGGCGCGCCCATTGCAAGCGATATTGGCTTGCGGCCTTTTGCTGTTAATTCATCTTTTAATTTCGCAGTTTTTTCTTTTAAAACAAACATTATATAAGCGTCTAACTGCATTGCACTTTCGTTAAACAAATTTCTCATTTTTTTATCCTTTTCAAGTTAATTTTCGTATTTATCGCCTCATGCAAGCATGTGCATCGGGCCTTCCAAGGACGCCGTTACAAACTGTTTTGTGTATTCATTATTCTTTGCCAGCATTTCTCTTGGCGTGCCCTCAAACACTATTTTGCCGTCGTATAACATAATTACCCGGTCTGCCGTGCGTTCGATCGTTGACATTTGGTGGGTTACAACAATAGACGCTGCGCGGGTTTCGTCCTTGAGCCGTACAATGTAATCCTCTATTAATGTCGATGATATCGGGTCTAAGCCTGATGTTGGCTCGTCATAGAGAATTGAATTAGGCCCGGTCACTATGGCTCGGGCAAAACTCACGCGTTTCTGCATGCCGCCCGAAAGCTCTGAAGGGAATTTATTCTCAATACCTTTCAGCCCCACCATTTCAAGCTTTTCCGCTACTATATTTCTTATTTGTTTTTCAGTATATTTTTTTCTTAAATCACGGCGTTCATGAAGCGCAAACGAAATATTATCAGCGACGTTCAACGAATCAAACAGGGCAGAATACTGGAATACCATTGCAATATCGCCGTCTGACTTAATAATATCGCCGCTGTCCTGCTCCACAAGCCCGCAAATAAGTTTCAGAATCGTACTTTTTCCTGAGCCGCTAAACCCGACAACCGCAAGCGTTTCGCTGTCACGAACCTTAAACGAAACATCATCAATAACCCTTCGTTCATCATATACTTTTATAAGATTTTTAACTTCTATTGCCATGGAATTATTATATCAGAAAAAGAACGCAATCGCAAAGAACATGTCCCAAATTACTATTGCCACAAATGACCAGACAACGGCTTTTGTGGTGGCCTGACCAACGCCTTTGGCGCCGCCGGAGGCGTAATAGCCGCACGAACAGCTTATAAGTGCGATTGTGCCGCCAAAACATACGGCTTTCAAAATGCTTACGAACAAGTCTTTCATGTAAATCCCAAGCCACATAGAGTCAAAATAGGAAATGTAACTTAGTCCTGACGCGAGATTTGAGCTTACGGCGCCCGCCAAAACACCGACAACCGACGCGATAATCAGCACAACCGGCATCATAATAATTCCCGAAAGCACCCGCGGCACAAATAAATACTGAATAGGATTGACTTTCAGGACCTCGATTGCGTCAATCTGTTCTGTAACACGCATTGTAGCGATTTCAGATGCCAAAGAAGAACCTATCATTGAGATTATGGCAAACCCTGACATTATAACCCCCAATTCGCGTACAATCAGGATAGTCAAAAGCATTCCCACAAACGACCCGCCGCCCTGTTTAACCATTTCATTCGCGACCTGCGACGACACAATAATCGTTGTCATGCTCACAATCGAAAGCGTTATGGGAAGCGAGCTTATCCCGAACCGCCGGCATTGCTCAATGACTTCATTCCATCTAATCTGCCCGTGAAATATATATTTTGCAGTTTCAATGCCATTGCGTGTAATCTTTCCGAGCGTATCAAGAAAGCTGCCGAACTGCCTGAGCATGCCTCTTAATATCTTATACGTGGCAGACTGCCTGTAATATTGCTTCAAAGTAATCATAGAATATATTATACCACAATCCAAGCAGGGCTGACATACCCTCTTCACACACGAAAATAGAAAATCAACTATTTTCTATCGTGTTCATAGGGTATGTCAGCCCTGCTTGGCTTAAATGTAAGGCATTGTTAACACAAGACTTGTAAAGTATATACTTTTGATATATACTTAGTATATACTTCCCGTGTTATTTATCTCATTTACCCTGCTGCAGTATGCGGCAAAATTGTGTTGTGCAAAATAAGGAGTTTAGACATGAAAAATTCTGTTGTGAAGATGAAATCTAATCCGGCCAAAAATGAAGTGCTTGAAGCTTGTGAAGACAATGTGCTGTCGAATTATCTGAGGGAGATTTCCGACTACCGCCAACTGAGCGCCGAAGAAGAACGAGAGCTTGCAAAACGCGCCGACGAAGGCGACGCGCATGCAAAAAACAAACTTATTCAGGCTCATTTAAAACTTGTTATTACCATTGCAAAAAAAGCCATTCACACGTCAAACCTTCCGATGATTGACCTGATTCAGGAAGGGAATTTAGGCCTGATGGTTGCTGCGGACAAGTTTAATTACAAACTCGGCTACAAGTTCGCGACTTATGCAAGCTGGTGGATTAAGCAGGCGATGTTCAAGGCGATTTCCGAACAGGGACACTGCATGAAGATTCCGGTTTATATTCAGGAAACGCTGTCCAAGTTTTCAAAAATCAAGCGTGAAATGGAACGCGAGGCGAACGGACAGGTGAATACCCGTGATGTTGCAAAGAAAATGGACATTGCACCAGACAAGATTGACATGTTTTTGTCTGCTTATTCAAAAACGATTTCCATTGAAAACGGGCTGCAAAACGCTGACGGCAGAGAAATGAGCGTTGCTGATATTATTGAAGACGAGCGTGCAGGGGTAAATGAAAATATCGAGCGTGAGAGCTTAAAACAAGATATTCAAATGGTAGTTTCAACTTTAAAAGAACGTGAGCGCGAGGTTGTGCGTTTACGCTTCGGGCTTGATGATGCCGTAAAGCATACGCTTGAAGAAATCGGCAATATTTACGGCGTTACAAAAGAATGTATCCGCCAGACAGAGATGCGCGCGCTTAAAAAGCTCCGGGCACAAGAGGTTTTGTCTGTTTACGTAAATTAGATGATGACTTTTTTGCAAAAATCATTAAAATATAGAGTATGAAGAAATTTTTCATACTCTTTTTTATTTTGGTGCTTTGTCATAGCACGGTTATGGCGGATGATGATTCGTGGGGCAGTTTAGGAGATTTGGCAGATATAAAGGAACTGGATATCCCGGATAAACAGCAGTTTTTCAGCGACAAGGATTTTGAAAAAGCCCTTGAGAGTAAGCAGCGCAAGAAAAAGCGCGACAATAGCATTCCGAAAGGCGAGAATTACAGGCAAAGCGACGAAACCGACACTATTATAAACACGAACAAAGAACTTCCGATTCTGCTGGTTCCGCTGAATTTGGAGATAAATGAAAATTCAATAATTCCTGCAGGACACTATCAGGTTTTGGGAGAAAAAGAAAACGGCAAGCCTGTTTTAAAGCTCTATCAGGCTCATACGCTTGTGGCAAAGCTTCCTGCAATCGAAACAAGCGACGACTTTAACGAGAAGTACATAAATTTTGTAAACTTAAAAGAATACAATTCTCATCAGGCCAAAATAATCTTCGGCTGTCTTGATTTTAATGCGTATACTGTTGTGAATTTTGTTCAATAGTTTCCACAGTAAGGCTGCATAACTTTATAAAACTCACTTGACAAATTTCGAAAATTTTTATACAATCTCATGTGGTTACATTTCGTAACAGATAGGAGATAAGTATGAGAAAGAAAGTTACACAAACACGTCATTCTGAGCCGGATAACCATTTAGAGGCGAAGAATCCCTATGAAATTTCAAAGAGATTCTTCGGTCGCATTCGCTTCCTCAGAATGACGAATGGTTTTACTTTGGCAGAGGTTTTGATTACATTAGGCATTATCGGGGTAGTGGCGGCGCTGGTCATGCCGGGGCTTATTCA
>JAIRZW010000204.1 GCA_031267015.1 Heliobacteriaceae bacterium
ACTCATCAATCTCAGACGGGTTTGTTATCCCGTATCTTGCAAGAACCTGATCAGTATTTTCGTTGTTTTGAACAATACCTGTACCTGCCTCTTTTTTCGGCGGTTCCGGCGCCGGCTCCGGTTTTTTGCTGCAACTGTTTGTAAATAACATTGCCCCAACCGCTGCTGCTGCCGGAAGTGCAATTTTCATGATTTGACCGAATTTTGACATAATAATTTTCCCCTTTCGTGTTTTTAAAAAATTTGTACCCTGTGATAATTTAATAAAAACAATCAAGCTTCAAAAAGTGCTATTCTTTTGCGAGTTGTTACAATTATTTACATTTTTAGCAACAAAAGCTTATTTTTCGAGGTTTCACCTTTGATGATTTTGATTGAGGTTTTTGGGATTTTGAAATATTTTGACAAAATCTCCAGCAAAGCTTTATTGGCTTTTCCGTCAACAGGCGGCGCAGTGAGTTTTACTTTTAGCAGGTCGCCGTCCTGCGTAACCTCGTTCCTGCTTGCGTTTGGGGTTATTCTAACTTGCAATTTTACTTCTTCCATGGTACAATTATACCATGTTTGGCGAGATAAGAGAAAAGTTAACCGCTCAAAAGCGCGATGAAGACGACATACGCAGGATTGAAGAAGCATTTTTGTTTGCAAAGAAGCTCCACGAAGGGCAGTACCGGGTTTCTGAGGAACCTTACATAATCCATCCGGTCGAAGTTGCCAAGATTCTGGCTGACCTGAAAGCTGACACAAATACGCTTATTGCCGCGTTTTTGCACGATATTCTCGAAGACACTGAGACAAAGCCCGAAGAAATTCAACAGCTTTTTGGAGACGATGTTTTAACGCTTGTTCAGGGGGTTACGAAACTCGGGCAGCTGCAGTTTAAGTCAAAAGAGGAGCGTCAGGCTGAAAATTTTCGACGGCTCTTTATTGCAATGGCAAATGATACGCGCATTGTCTTTTTGAAGCTTGCTGACAGGCTGCACAACATGCGCACGCTGAATTTTATGTCAGCAAACAAGCAGCAGAAAATCGCACAGGAAACTATTGACATTTTTGCGCCGCTTGCAAACCGCCTCGGTATCGGACGGGTTAAGGCTGAACTTGAAGACCTTTCGCTGCGCTATCTGGAGCCGGACAAGTATTTTGAGATTGCACAGCTTGTGTCGCAGACAAAGGGCGAACGTGAAATGACTGTCCGGCTTTTGATTGAAAAAATCTCAAAAGACGTTAAAAAAAGCGGCATAAATGCGCAGATTACCGGCCGCGCAAAGCATTATTACAGCATTTACAGCAAAATGAAGCGGTTGAACATCGCGTTTCATGATTTGTACGATATGACGGCTGTGCGCGTGATTGTGGATTCGGAAAAAGAGTGCTACGAAGTTCTGGGCCTGATTCACTCACAGTTTAAGCCGATTCCGGGGCGGTTTAAAGATTACATTGCAATGCCGAAAGGCAACATGTACCAGTCTTTGCACACGTCGGTTATCGGGCCGCGCTCTAAGCCGCTTGAGGTTCAAATCCGAACCTGGGAAATGCACGAGATTGCTGAATACGGGGTTGCGGCCCACTGGCAGTACAAAGAAAAAGGCTCGGTAAAGGTTACGAACCCTGCGGACGCGAAGTTTTCGTGGATGCGCAAGCTTGTTGAGTATGAACAGGACGTTAAGAATGCAGAGGATTACGTTAACACCGTAAAATTAGACTTGTTTTCAGACCAGGTTTTCGCGTTCACACCGGGCGGCGACGTACTCGACCTTCCCGTTAACGCCACGCCTGTTGATTTTGCGTACAGAATCCACTCCAATGTCGGCGACAGGACAGTCGGTGCACTCATAAACGGCAGGATTGCGCAGCTTGACACAAGGCTTAAAAACGGCGATATTGTGGAAATTCTCACTTCCAAAACTCCTGCGCCGCGCGTTGACTGGCTTAACTTTGTCCAAACAAAGCAGGCTGCCTCGAAAATTAAATCATGGTTTAAGAAAAATAACCGCGAGTCCAACATTGAAATCGGCAGGTCAAACCTTGAACACGAGCTTACAAAAGCGGTTTTTGACGACTATGTGAAGCAGGGCGAGTTTGAGCGGATTGCAAAACAAATGAACTATGTTTGCGCGGAAGACCTTTTTGCCGGGCTGGGTTACGGCGAAACAACCATAAATAAAGTGGTTAATAAATTAAAGAAACCTGAGAAGAAGCCGGAAGGGGTTTTCCACGCTCACACTCATAAAAAATCAGAAAAAGATATTGCCGGGCTTGAAGGTTTAATGTATTCCATAGCAAAATGCTGTTCACCGATTCCGGGCGAGCCGATTGTGGGCGTGGTAACCCGCTCAAAAGGCGTTTCCGTACACCGCATTGACTGTTCAACGCTTAAAGATGTTGATTCTGCGCGGCTTATGGACGTCCACTGGTCAGGCGATAACACAAACCGCACCTATACAACCGCAATCCGTATTGAAACAGCCGAAAAAATAGGGCTTTTGAAAGATATTATTTCAACGGTCGCGGATAACAACATTAACATCCAATACGCGAACGTCAAATCCAAAAACAACAAGGTCGGGATTATTGAACTCGGGATTGAGCTTGACAACATCAGCACACTGAAAAAAGTTATTGCAAGTATCCAGTCGATTCCTGACGTGCACAGTGTACGCAGGATTCAGACATCATTTACTGTCCAGCAGCAAAAACCTTCTAAGCGAAGAAAGTAACGGGGTTACAAAAAGAATTTCTTGCCGGTTCATGCTGCAAACTCTTTAAGATTCTTTACAGGCGCTGTGTAATCTTTTTGGAAATTATCGTTGCCGATTCCGCTTTCATAACGTTTTTTTGTCCAAATCCGGGTCATCAGGGTTATGAATGAACCGATTACGAGCATTGAGAACAGGAACGGCGCCATTGAAATTACGGCTTTGTCTTTGAAAAGCTTGTTCACGTTTGCTTTGTAATCCCCTGGAAGCTTTTTCGCGATTTCAGGAATCTCATCTAAAGAAGCGGCTTTTAACAAACCGTCTTTATCTTTGGTTAAGACCTCAGAACAATTGCCTTTATTGTGAAGATATCGTTTTAATCCGCCGTCCAGAAGCTCGCTTCCGAAGATTGTGTAAAGCGCGATTACGGGCAGGCGGGTTGCAACCTCCATAAAATCAAGTTTTCCGCGGTCTTTTGCCGCGCCGAAGTAGCCGCAG
>JAIRZW010000054.1 GCA_031267015.1 Heliobacteriaceae bacterium
CGCGACCTCGGGGCGCAAATAGCGGTAGTGGTCGGCGGCGGAAACATTTTCCGCGGTTCGAAAAGCAGTGCGAAACTTAGCATGGACCAGGCGTCAGGGGATTACGTCGGGATGCTCGCAACTGTTATGAACGCAGTCTCTCTGCAAAGCGTGCTTACGAAAATCGATGTGCCATGCCGGGTTCAGAGCGCAATAACAATGAACCAAATCGCCGAACCTTACATACGATACCGCGCAATCCGGCATCTTGAAAAAGGTCGTGTGGTGATTTTTGCGGCTGGTACAGGAAACCCCTTCTTTACAACCGATACAGCTGCGGCGCTTCGCGCGTCTGAGATTAATGCAGATGCCATGCTTATGGCCAAAAACGGTGTGGACGGAGTTTACACAGATGACCCCAGAAGTAATCCCGATGCCAAAAAATTAGACAAAATATCTTACGATGATATTATAAAAAATAACCTCAAAGTTATGGACACCGCGGCATGCGCGCTGTCCATGCAAAATAATATTCCGATTGTGGTGTTTGATTTTGACGAAGAATGCGGGATTTCTAAAATCCTGCACGGCCAGGAAATAGGAACATTTATTGGTGAGAGGTAATGTATATTTATAGGAAAAGAGGTAATGTATGACGACAGAATCAATAGAAGAACTATTCTTAAACGGCGAAGAAAAAATGGAAAAAGCTTTGAACCAGCTTAAAAGAGAATTTGGTTCAATCCGCTCGGGGCGCGCAAATCCGATGATTCTTGATAAGGTTGTGGTCGACTACTACGGTGCGCCGACGCCGCTGCGACAGATGTCGCAGGTTACAGTGCAAGACGGTACCACGCTTGTGATTTCGCCTTATGATAAGTCGATTATTAAAGAAATTGAAAAAGCCATAATCAAAGCTGAAATCGGGATTGCACCGAACAGCGACGGAATCGTGTTAAGGCTTGCGTTTCCGCCTTTGACCGAGGAAAGAAGAAAAGAGATTACCAAAGACGTGCGCAAACTCGGCGAAGACGCGAAAGTCGCTGTACGCAACGTTCGCCGCGATATGGCTGACGAACTTAAAAAACTTGAAAAATCTGAAAATCTTCCCGAAGACGTGGTTAAAGACAATCAGGACGAAATCCAGAAATTAACCGACAAATACACCGGAATCGTTGACAGTACGGTTTCTGAGAAAGAAAAAGAGGTCTTGACGGTTTGATGAAACAACGAATGAGTCAAAAAAAAATGCTTGCATTTTGTTTTGCGAGTGAGTGTTTCAAAAGACTGGAGGTCTTATGGGTTTGAACAAAAATGCGATAAGAATGCTTACAGGGCTGGTTTTGGGAACTATTGCACTGCTGTGTATTATACACGGCGGGTTAGCGCTGCTGGTTTTAATCGCGGTGGTAATATATTTCGGTACCGAAGAATACGCTAAAATCCTTGAACACAAAGGGTTTTTCCCGAGCACGAAGGTTATGTTTGCCGCGGAGGTTTATCTTGCGGCACTCGCGTACTTTCAGCGGTTTGACCTTGTTGCTATCGCACTGACACTGTGTACTATGGGCGCGTTTATGTGGGTTTTGTTTCGCGGAAGGCAGCCTTATATTGCGAACGTTGCTACCACGATTTTGGGGTTTGTGTACGGCGGCTGGTTCCCGCTGCATTTGTTGTTTTTGCGGGATTTAAGTTCTGACAGGTACCATGACGGGCTGGGGTTTGTGATAATGATGTTTATTGCAATCCTTTTGACTGATGTGGGAGCCTATTATGCGGGCAAGCATTTGGGTAAACACAAGCTGGCGCCTGTTATTAGCCCGAATAAAACTGTTGAAGGCGCAATCGGAGGTGCGGTTTGCGCGGTTATCGGAGCGTTCGTTATCGGTACGTATTTAGGCGTTGAATGGTATTTTTCAATCATGGCCGGGCTGTTGTGTACGGCAGCAGCGCAACTTGGCGATTTGGCCGAGTCCTTAATCAAGCGCGATGCGGGTGTCAAGGATTCCGGCGACCTGCTTCCGGGCCACGGCGGGTTCCTTGACCGGACAGACAGCTTTATTTTTACGATTCCGGTAATGTATTATTTCTGTAAATATTTTATTTTCCATGGGTGAGCAGGGAGATAAAGTATGCGGGAATTAGAAAAGATTTTTAACATAAAAATAAGCGATGAAGGGCTTTTTAAGAAGGCTTTGACCCACTCGTCCTATACGAACGAGAATAAAATAAGCTGTTTAGATAATTACGAGCGGCTGGAGTTCTTGGGCGACGCGGTTTTGAAGCTTGCTATTTCAGAGATTCTCTACAAAAAATACCCCGAATACGCCGAAGGCCAATTAACCAAGATCCGTGCTGTTATTGTTTCAGACAGCATGCTCGGGCAGATTTCCAAGGAAGTCGGGCTTGATGAACTGGTGATTCTCGGAGAGCATGACGATAAGTTAAGAAAGCTGGAATCAATTCGTGCGTGTGTGTTTGAGGCAGTTTTGGGCGCGTATTATCTTGACGGAAAAGCTGCCGGGCTTTGGGAGTTTTTGGAAAAGACCTTCATGCCGTATATTGAAGATATTGACAAAAGTTCTGAAAAATACAATGCCAAGGCTATGCTGCAGGAGTTCACGCAGGGAAAAACCAAAGAAATTCCGGAATACAGGCTGGTGAAAGAGGCAGGGCCCGCGCATGACAAGACTTTTACCGTTGAAGTCGTTTACCGCGGAAAAATTTTGGGCAGGGGCGAAGGCAAGACCAAAAAAGAAGCCGAGCAAAAAGGCGCGCTGGAAGCCTGTAAAATTTTAGGGGTGGTTGATAATGGTTGATAAGTTGATAATTTCGCCTTCCATACTGTCTGCGGATTTTGCCAATTTGGAACGCGACGTTAAGCTTGTGGAAAACGCGGGCGCTGACTGGATTCATATTGATGTTATGGACGGACATTTTGTGCCTAATATTACAATCGGTGCGCCTGTTGTTCAGTCTTTGCGGCCGGTTACGAAACTTCCGCTGGATGTACACCTGATGATAGAAAATCCTGACAAATACCTTGAGTCGTTTGCAAATGCCGGCGAGGATATTATTACGTTCCATGCAGAGGTCGTGGCGGACGTGAAGCAGGTTATAGACCAGATTAAGTCTTTCGGGCTCAAGGCCGGGATTTCAATTAAGCCCAAAACTCCGCCGGAAGCGATTTTTGAATTTTTGCCGTATGTTGACATGGTGCTTGTAATGACAGTCGAGCCCGGGTTTGGCGGGCAGTCGTTCATGCAGGATTGCGCGGACAAAATCCCCGTCATCAGGCAAAACGCGCCGGAAAGCCTGATAATCCAGGTTGACGGCGGTATAAACGCCGAAACAGCAAAGATTTGCGTTGACTTAGGAGCGAATTCTTTAGTTGCAGGGAATTACATCTACAAAGCCCCGGATATCAAAGCGGCAATAGAATCACTTAGAGCTTAGGCAGTTTTTATTCTGATGTTTGTGATATAATTTTCTCAGAAACAGGGTTGATGCATAGCAATCGGAAATGAGCAAAAATGGGGTATTATGCACACAGCAAAGAAGACTGCTATGATAAAGAAGAATGGCAGAGGTTGAAAGAGCATTTAGCAAATGTATCGGTGCAAGCCGGGGGATTTGCAAAGAAATTCAACCACGAAAAATTTGGCAGGATTATCGGGCTTTTTCATGATTTGGGTAAATACAGCAAAGAGTTTCAGTTACGGCTGGAAAAGAAACACTCCAAGATTGACCACGCAACAGCAGGAGCCATTGAGCTTGCGGCAAGATTTAA
>JAIRZW010000089.1 GCA_031267015.1 Heliobacteriaceae bacterium
TTAGCAGTACGCTGAAAATAGCCTACACCACGGTCAGGTGTCACGTTGATAAAGCTGTATTGAAGCTGAATGCACGAAACCGAACGCACGCCGCAATTATTTATATTTCACAGAATCCAGGTTGGTTAATAAATACAAAAGAGGGCTAAATGAAGAAAATAATTATTCACTGGACTGCCGGGGGGTATTACCCGACGGCAGGCGAAAGAACGTGTTACCATTTTTTGGTTGACAAGGACGGTAATGTTCAAAAGGGGAATTTTATTCCCGAAGACAATGAAATCTGCAAACCTGACAAGTATGCAGCCCATACCGGAGGAGGAAATACCGGTGCGATAGGGGTTTCTATGTGCGCTATGGCAGGGTTCAAGGATAAGAACAGCGTTGGCGCTTATCCGATTACCGCGACGCAGTTTGAGGCCTGCATGAAGCTTTGTGCCCAGCTTGCTCGTAAATACAAGATTGATATCAGCCCCGAAACGGTTATGACGCATTATGAATTCGGGCGTAAAAACCCCAAAACCACCAGCGCCGGCAAAATCGACATAATCTTTATCCCGCCTTACCCGTGGGTCGCGCAGGACGAGTGCGCAAGCTTTATAAGGTCGAAGGTTAAGTGGTACTTACAAAAAGGAGAATAATATGGAAATTTCTTACTACAACATGTCAGGAGGGGTTAACCTCGCCCTGACTAAAACTGAACTCGGTGTTGATACCAAAAAGATTTACTGGAGCGATTCGGAGAATGTCGAAATCTTTAAAAACCGTGGCATTATCAAGCAGAAAGGCAACACGACCTATCTTGAACTGCCTGAGAGTGAAAAGGTTACGGGTATGCACGAATTAACAGCGTATGATGATGTAAAGCTTATCATCACAACTGTTTCGGGTAAAATCTACATGTATAACAGCCGGTTATCGGTATTAACCCTGCTTGACAAAGCTATTACCGGACAAAAGCCCCATTTTGCAAACTTTCTCAAAGGGGTTCTTGTAATAACCGAAAGCGACGGGTTGTTTTACGTAAAAGACAATGATGATTCGACATTGTGGAATGCGGTCTGAATGACGCGGAAGAAAATCCGGTCACAGGAAGCGTTCTTGCGGTTTACCGCGGACGGGTCTGGGCTGCAAAGGGTTCTACCATATACTATTCGGCGCTCGGAACCTATGATAATTTTACAGAGCCTGACGATGCCGGGTACATAAGCGATTTTCATACCGATACCGGAGATATTACGGCAATTAAGCCTTACAGGGATTATCTTGCGATTTATAAAAAGAACATGGTTTACCTGCTTACCGGTATAAGCCCGGATGATTTTGCGATAATTCCGTTCGCAAACAAAGGAACAATGTCGCCGAATGCTGTTACGAATGCGGATAACCGGCAGTACTTCCTGAGCAGCGGGATTTTTTCGCTTGAACAGGCAGGCGAACTTAACCAGATTCAGCTCGGCTCTGAAATTTCGCTTAATATAAAATCCGAGTTCAGCCGTTTTAATAAAACAAAAATGGGCAGTGCGGCGTGTCTTCACTATGAGGACAAAAATCAGATGTGGTATTTTATTCCTTATGTCAGCGACAATTATTTCCATACTGTTTGGATTAATGACTATGTGAATAAAGCCTGGTATAAGCGGATTATTCCTCAGAACATCACGGCAGCGTGTGTTTATAACGGGTATGTGCTTACAGCAGACGAGAACGGAAAAATTTACCGTGAGGATTTTGGCACAACGTTTGCGGGCGAACCCGTGAAGTTTATGTGGAAATCCCCGTTTCTGTCAATCGGCGCAGCACACCACAGAAAAACCATTGACGAATTTTACTTCCTGCTTGATGAAGAATATGATAATGATTTTGATTTTTCTGTTTATAAGGATTACGACAGCGGGTTTTCTGACGATGTAGAGCGGATATATTCTTCAAACCCCGACCACTTAATCTGGGCTGCTGATGATATGCCGGAAGAATCGCCTTATATCTGGACGCCTGAAGACGAGGAGGTTCCGGTGTGGTCAATCAACAGAGACACCATGGAAAAAGCCGAGATTTCCGAATCCAACTACGCAATCCAGCTTTGCATCACCGGCGAAGAAATAACAAAATCCTGTGCAATCATCGGCTTGCAGTTCAGGGAGATTTATAATGACGATTGAACGAGTCAAAAGAAAATGCTTGCATTTTGTTTTGCGAATGAAAGAATCATAAAACCG
This sequence comes from Heliobacteriaceae bacterium, assembly GCA_031267015.1. Classification (GTDB taxonomy): domain Bacteria; phylum Cyanobacteriota; class Vampirovibrionia; order Gastranaerophilales; family Gastranaerophilaceae; genus UBA947. The sequence goes on from JAIRZW010000089.1 coordinate 2,220, forward strand.
GAGGTTTTATGATGATTAAGAATACTGGTACCTTTTCTTTTTGTTGCGACGCAAAAAGAAAAGGTACCACCAAAAGAAAAACCGCGACCAAATAAAGGAACCTATCAGAAACTACGTTTCCGAACCTTCCTTACACTCAGGGATGGGATTAACATGTCATTGCGAGCGCCGACAGAGGTCAATCCGGCCTTTTGGATTATATAAACTGGATTGCCACGGTCGGTGCCCTCTCTCGCAATGACGGAAAGGGAATTGTAATGGGCGATATGGTACTCAAAGGCGGCATAAGCACTGTGCGTTACATATGGAATTCAAACGGCGGAGCGTGTGACGAATGCCAAGCCCTCGACGGACAGGAGTTTGATTTTCCCGAAGACATCCCAGACCACCCCCATCCAAATTGCCAGTGCTATATTGAGATGATTGTGGATGAGCAAGGCGACGACGACGACGAGCCTTGCGATTGCTGGGATAAGATGGATGAATTGTTTAATGAGCTTGGAGAAATCATTTCTAATTTTGAAAATTTAGCGTCTGAAATAGAAACTGAAATTGAAGACACAGAAAGTATTACATCCGAGGCAGAGAATGCAGTTGCAAAGATGGATGAAACATTAAGTGAACTAGAACCGGAAGTTGGCCAACACTTGCCTGATTGTGAGTTCAATATTGATGAGTATTATGCCGAAATGTATGCCCAAAGAGACGAACTTGTAATGTTAATAAGAGATATTATTAGTAAAATTTATCCGTTACAAACACTTTTGGCGACTATATATAACCTTGTATCCAATTATATTGAATTATTAGGAACTCGTGGTGATATGGACAAATATTATCATTCAGTAGCAAATTGTCAAAATGCACAATTGGGGATATTGGGTGAGCAAATATCAGAAGCAGCATGCAATTTAAAAGAAGGATATGATTCTTATACCTATGTGCATACTCATAAAGTTAGTGTAGAAGAAGCGCTTAGAGATTCAATAGCAGACCAGGAAGCTAATCGTCTAGGAAGAGAACGAGGACGACAGAATCCTACTTGTGATTGCCGCATTCTTATGCAGGATTTAAAACCTATAGAGCCGACAGAATTTTCAATAGAAAATTTAATAGATTTTATTTTAAAAAGAATTAAGTTATAATTATTTATATGAAAACTAAAGTTTTAATAATTCTAATAGTTCTAATAATTTTGTTTTTACTTTCCGTAAAAATTAAACAAGGATACATCAGATTTACAGAATTAAATATGTGTTTTGATATAGGAATATGTAAAGAAGGTATTGTAATAGGTGCAGGGTCAGATAATAGCATACGCATTAATAAAGAAAGTTGTTTGAAACATGACTGGAAATGGGATGAAGAGCGCTCGTGGTGCAATATGAGGTATAAACCTGAAAACTAAAGTTTTAATCACTACACACTTTATGGTCGGCACATGCTGTGAGTACATTTAACATTGTAATCGAGACTAAATTGTATAGTTACTGATTTGCCGGTGAATTCTTCCGGTAACGGCTTAAACGGAGCTGTCTTATTAATAGCTTCAAGCGCTGCATTATTCATTTCTTCATTAACAGAAGATTTAATTAATTTTAAATCTGACAATTTTCCGTTTTTGTTTATTTTAAATTGTGCAACTACTCTTATATTTTCATCTGCTTTAGGAGGTTTCCAATTAGCTTTAATATCTTTTTGCAAGGTTTTCATATATGAAACAAAATCCGGCTCATTGGTTTGCTCACCCGCAAGCGCTCTTACCTGCACAACCGAAAATATCAATATTAAAATAACAATTAATAAAAACTTTTTCATTCAGACTCTAATAGATTATTAAAAAAATTATAACACAAAAACCACCACTCAAATATACACTACAAAAGAGTAGGGTGCGTCATACGCACCTTATAAACAAAAGAAAGGAAAGAAAAAATGACCGGTGAACCACCAACAACAAATGCTTATTCTGCATTTATTCCTGAAATATGGAGCCAAAAATTATCTACTATGTTAGACAAAGAATGCGTTATGCTTCAATGTGTTAACAGAAACTACGAGGGCGACATCAAAAACCAAGGCGACAAGGTGATTATCACTGTGCCGGCTGAGGTTTCGGTTTCTACTCTGGGCACTGACAGCCTTCAGTATGACGAGCTTGAGCCGTCTACGCAAACCTTATTAATCGACCAGAAGAAATTCTTCGCGTTCAAGATTAATGACGTTGCAAACGCGCAAACCCACACCGACATCATGGAAGCACACCTCGGCAACGCGAAAAAGGCGATTGAAGTGGCGCAAGACGCTTACCTGCTCGGACAGCACACTGCGGTTCCTGCTGAAAACATCGTCGGAAGCGACGCTTCACCTATTACACTGTCAAAAACCACTATTTACGCACAGTTTGTAAACCTTGCATTGAAACTTAAAAATGCTGACGCGGTTTCAGCGGCAAAACGTCCGTGGGTCGTAATCAACCCTACTATTGAATCTTACCTGCTTCAAAGCAGCGAATTCATCGGCGCTCACAACGTTGCGGACGAAACCCTGCGCGAAGGCGCAATCGGACGTATCGCAGGCATGGACGTACTTGTCAGCACTAACTTAACCGAAGTAAGCGACATGTACTACGTTCTTGCGGGCACAAACGACGCGATTACGTTTGCGTCTCAGCTTGCTAAAATCGAAAGCCTGAGAGACAAAGACAGTTTCTCTGATTTGGTCAGAGGCTTGTATCTATACGGCGCAAAAACAGTTCAGCCAAAAGCGCTTGCAAAACTGGTGTTTGATGCCGCGTAGTTGAGGGAACCCTCCCCCCACGAGGGCAGAGGTCAATCTGACGGGCCGGGAGAGGGGGCAGAATTTTTATTGCCACCTCACCCCTTCCCTCTCCTGTCAGGAGAGGGGAATACAAACAAAAGGAGAAAAAATGTTTACAAAATTGAAAACTGCTATTAAAGCATTAGCAAAAACAGCGGTCTTTACGGCCGAAGAAGCACTTGGGAGCAATACCGGACAACAGAAAAAAGCCATGGCGCTTGAGTTCATTATTTCAAACATTCCTGTCATTGCACCCTTTAAGACAATTATTGCAGGCCTGCTGTCAAAGTTTATTGACGAAGCAATAGAATTTGCAGTAACCCGCATGA
>JAIRZW010000139.1 GCA_031267015.1 Heliobacteriaceae bacterium
AATCCTGCCTTTGACTACGTCGAACTTACGTTTCAGGCAGTGGCCGCGAGACATCTCCTTTCCGCAGGTCGCGACCTGCGGTTATGAAAATCCGGCTTTTCAAGCCGCCGAAACGTAACCTTATTTACTTATATTTCGAAGTCGCCATAAATGCTGTTCCCGTTAGGCGCCGTGAATACAATAGTATAATCTCCGGCAGACAAACCCGAGAGACTGATGTATAACTGTCCTCCCGCAATGGGGTTTACAGTGTTTGAATAAACAGTCTGCCCCGAGGCTTTTACAAGTTTTACGTTAATGTCAGTCAAATTGACCGAATAATACACATTAATGTGTGAAGAATGTTTGATCGCCTGAAAAGGCTGCGAATAAGATTTGACAGTCATCACTACCAAAGAGCCGAGTAAATCAATTTCATCATCTTCGTCCATCCACCATTCTCCGCTTAGTGCTTCAATTCTATTTATAGACAGGCCGCGGTTTTCATTTTGCGTATTTAAACGCATGTTCAATACGGCAGCAGCGAAAATTATGCCGACCGCAGCAGGTAACAGTAATTTTTTCCTTATACTTTTCATTTTATTAAGAATATTAAATATTAAAAATTCATTTTACTGGGTGCAAATATATATGCTTATTCTCACTTATCAAACAGGAAGAGTGAAATATATTTCAATATAGTAGCGTCTGCTTTATTCCTCCCGGAATTTCTTGATATTCTGACTTTAACAGGAACTTAATATAAAGTCATATAGAAATTCTTCTTTAGTTACCCGTCTTTTTATGGCTTCGAATTATATTTTTGAGTGCGAAAACTGCGTTTTCGGGGCTTGTTTTATACAATGTGCGTCATGGTCTCGAAATTCCTGCTAAGGGGGGCAGAGTTGGCTTACGCGCCAGCGCTCTTAGTTCTTATACTGTGCGCGGGCTAAAATTGTGATATAATGTAGAGATGCTTCGTGTCTTTTGACGCCGTAGGCGTCTAATTTCGATAACCCCATGCAAGCGAAGCGCAGCTCGGGGTAAACGTCCAAGTTCCGTCAGAACTGCGTAGCAGTTCAACTCCTTGCGGAGTTGTGGAGGGAGGTGTATGCTATACCCCGAACTGCGCTTCGCTTGTTCGGGGTTATCCATTTTGAACTCCTTACGGAGTTTAACCGCAATGGTAAAGCAATTCACAAAATTATGCCGAGCGTGGTATAACTCTTAGTTCTTAACTCTAAAAGCCCTGTATTGCGAAATTTTCAATTTTCAATTCTCAATTATCAGACTCCATCTGTTTCGCAATAAACATGTAAATGATGCCTCTTTCCTCTATACCGAGTTTGCGTCTAATATTTGACTTGCTTTGCTGTACAGTGTTTTTTCTCAGATCGATAGTATTTGCTATCATTGTATTTGTATAACCAAGATACTCAAGGCATAGTATTTTAAACTCATGATCGGTAAGCGTTGGATATATTTCTTTTATTTTGTCGAAAGTCAATTTTCCCGTATTATAAACCTCACTCCATGTCTTTTCTACAGGTAACATTTGGGGTAAGTGCTTTTCAATATCATTATGATTGTTTTCCAATATTGAACGGTACAACTTCCTTATTTTTTCTTTTTCAGACGCTACAGACTGTATTTTTGTTAAAGTATCTTTTATTTCTACCAGTTCCAGACTGTTTCTTTCCTGTTTTTTCTTCCAGGTATATATTAAGAATAGAATTACAGTAATTAATATTCCCAGTATTGCCCAATATAAAAACCGTTCTGTTTTATAACGCTGCTGCTCGTGTTGAAGCACAGATAATTCATACTTTGTTTCTCCTTCCTGTATGTCAATTACATTTTCTTCCTTTATCTTTGTATAGTGTTCTAAATATTTATCAATATAAAACAGCGCTTTATAATAGTTTCCATTTTTTTTCTCCAGCCTTGAGAGCAGTTTGTAGTTAGTTGCAAAAGCATACTTATTTTTCTGTTTCGTTAAAAAATTTGTAGATAATTCGGCAAAATAAATGGCGGAATCCATTAATTTTTTCCGTTCATATACTTTGGCGATATTCAAATAGATTAAACTTTGCAGCGCTGAATCGGGTTTTAATCCTAATGCGATAAGTGATTGCTGTTTTGCATTGTTGAGTTCATTTATCTCTAAATATGCCACTCCCAAATTTTGTATTATGCCGGCTGAATCCTGTGTGGTTCTGGCTAATTGCAGGGATTCATTGTAATATACCATAGCGCTGTCTTTCACCTTATTCATCAAAAAGCAATTGCCTATATTATTCAGAACAGCTATTTCTCTCTTGTAGTTGTCCTGCGATTTCCTGAAATACTGCAATGCCGATTTAAAAAAGCCAGCAGCTTTTTCATATTTTTTTTGCTTATAATAAAGGTCTCCTGTATGAGAGCAAATCAGTCCTTTTATATTACCGTCATCCGAACTTTCTGCATTTGTTTTTGCTTTCATGTAAAATTGCAAAGCCTCTTCACTTTTTCCCTGAGCCTGAGAGATTCTGCCTCTGTAGTATTCTGCAAATGCCAGATGTTTGAGTTTGTTTGCCCTGTCCAGGTATTTTATCACATGGTCAATCGTTTTATCGTTTGAAATGTCTTCATCATTCAAGTCCCTTGTATACAATGCAAGCAAATTATACCGAATCTGCTGTTCCGGCGTCTTAATCGGATTCCTGATCGAATCCAGCATTTTCAGTGCGGTGTCCGGCTGCTGCGCAACAATATTTTCCACCTGGTCAAGCAGTTTGTCGATATCGTTCCCGCCACACGAAACCGCCAATATGCAGGCGCAAATAAACAGAATGTTTCTAATAATCTTTCTCATGTCTTTGTTTTCAGTTATTTATTTAATAATTATAATTTTCCAACCATAAAAGTTTATTCGCGGGCAAAATTATACAAAATTTCTGACATGGCAAATAATCGGTTTCCTTCCGTCTCCTTTCTTTTTACAAATCTTCCAGTATAGCGTCTTCGCATATCTCCCGCCAGCGTATAACTTATGCGGGATTTTTTCTTTGTCCGTCATTGCGAGCTTGACCCGCAATCCTGTATTGTAATTCTGAATTTGTCAGAATTACAGTTCAAACAGGCATACAGAAAGGTCATTACTTCGTTTTTTCACCGGTTTTGTAATTATACAGACTCAATACGGGTGGGGTGTTATACCACTGTGCATTGCAGACTGACGCCGTAAGGCGTCCAATACGGATAACCCCGAACAAGCGAAGCGCAGTTCGGGGTACAGCATACATCTCTCCACAATTCCGTAAGGACTTGAATCAAGCGCAAGCTTGAACAGTTTCTTCCCATCAAGCCAGCAAGGAATTGGGGGCGTCCAAAAAGGGTCGAGTCCCGTCATTGCGAAGGCGCAGCCCGAAGCAATCCAGTGATTAACAGTATTCTGGATTGCTTCGCTTCGCTTGCAATGACGACGTGATTGACTTTTTGGACATCCCCTGACAGAGCTTTGACGGTTTACCCCGAGCTGCGCTTCGCTTGCACGGGGTTATCCAAATTGGACGCCTACGGCGTCAAAAGACACGAAGCGTCTCTACATTTTTATATCACAATTTTAGCCCGCGCGTGGTATAAAAATGTTGATTCTGCTGAAAAATAATTGCGTTCCATTTTATGAATTACAATAATGTCATGCCTTCGGTGTTTTGTAGGGTTTGTGTTTGTTGTTTTGCTATAAAAATAACATCCCTTCAGGATTTTTGTGCTGATATTCAAACATATTCTTATTATATAGTGCGCGGGGCAGTTTTGTACATTGCGGACAAACTCCGTAAGGAGTTTAAGATGGATAACCTTAAATTTGCCGTCGGATTTTTCCGAGTTTGATGCGAGGTTAAATTTATTACTTTTG
>JAIRZW010000146.1 GCA_031267015.1 Heliobacteriaceae bacterium
CTTTTGCGTATTTAGTGGGCTTGTTTATGAAGTCTTCTACCGGCGGTTCGTAGTCAAACTGCAAGAAACCAATCATGCCTTCTCTTTGCGCGCGTGCCATTTTATTCGTAGGTTCTGCCGGGGTATCGCGGAATGCTCTTAATACACCGGATTTGTTTACTACTTTATCGCTGAGAAATGTTGTAAATTGTCCCCATGCTTTGTTAAAGCCGGCCACAGGGCCGGATGTTGTTTTACCGGTTGTAAGTTTATGAGCAACGCCATCACCCCAAGCGCCCATTTTGCCTTGGATTGTCTTCTCATAATCCTTGCCGCGGCACTTTTTAGCAAAATAATCCATGCTCTGGCAAAGCCCGTACCAAATAGGTACAGATATTGCGACCTGGGCAAGAGTATCGTTTTCAATGATTTGCTTCGTTCTGCCGCCAACATAACTGTCTTGAGCATTTTGCCTTAAGATTTCAGGGTTAACAGGAATATCGCCCTGCATAACAGGTGCGCCGTCCAAGTTTGGCGGAATCTTTGCCTGCATGGCAAGTTGATGATTTGTACCTACATGATTTTGCATAGTAACCCCTATTATATATATAAAAACATTTGCGCCGTCTAAATTGACTTTATTTGTAATGTGTAACGAAATGTAACAAGTTTTTCCAAAAATGAAATCCGAAACTTTTTATATACTTTATATATACATAAGAGAGAACTAAAAAGAGAGGCTTAAATTATGGCAGTAGCAAATATTAATGCGATTGACGACAAATTAAAAGAGATGTATGCACAGCAGTTGACTGTAAATAACGCCAAGCCGTTTGAAGACAGGTCCGAAGTCTTGCTTGCCCAGATGAACTTCATTGCAATGGCAAACCGTCAGCGCTTCAACCTGATATAAGTTCAAAGATATCCTTCGGAACGTCATTCTGAGGGCTTAGCCCGAAGAATCCCGTCCTCAGGATGACCAAAGATTTTTTAACTCCAATTAATTTTTCCCCTACCAATTTTGTACCTGATTTCTTCCGAAGTCAGGTTTTTTTTGCCTTCTTTTGCCGCTAAGAGCTTGCTCGAAGCGTGCAAAATGGCCTCACGACTCTAAAGCAGTGTTGACAAACTACTCAGACAATCAAATAGTGAGAAACGAGTACGTAGTTAAATTGGCTTATTTAGTACTGTCAAACATTTGCTTGATACCGTCCACGGAACTCAGGATTCCGGTTGCTTCGTAAGGCATGTAAACAATCTTGTTGTTTTCGCCCGAAGTGATTCCGGTTAATGTTTCAAGGTATTTCATTGCGATTAAGTATTTGTCCGGCTGGCCTTTGTCTGCAAGCGCAGTGATAATCCGGTTGATAGCTTCTTTTTCAGCATCTGCCTGAATCACACGGGCTTGCGCAACACCTTCCGCGGTAAGAATCGCGGACTGTTTTTCACCTTCTGCCGCGCGGATTGCAGCTTCTTTCTGACCTTCGGCTTTCAGAATCTGAGCCTGTTTTTGACCTTCGGCTTCATAAATCATCGCACGTTTTTCACGCTCTGCTTTCATCTGCTTATCCATTGCCGCCTGAATATCAGCCGGCGTAATAATGTCTTGAAGTTCTACGCGGTTAACCTTTACACCCCATTTGTTTGTTGCTTCGTCAAGAATCGAGCGCAATTCATTATTAATCTTATCGCGCGAAACAAGTGTTTCCTGCAATTCAAGCTGACCGACAAGGTTTCTCAAAGTTGTCTGGGTAAGTTTCTCAATCGCGTCAGGCAGGTTTGCAATCTCATAAACCGCATCTTTTGAATTAACAATCTGGAAATATAAAAGCGCGTTAATTGTGATTGAAACGTTGTCTTTTGTGATTACGTTCTGGCGCGGAAAATCGTAAACGGTTTCTCTCAGGTCAATTCGGGTAGACAGCTTTTGGTAATAATAAGTATGCCCGTCCATGCCTCTTTGCGCTTCGCGTGTAATTATCGGGCGCGGCGCGTCAAAAATCGGAACAATAAAACGCAGCCCGGCTTTGAGCGTTTCTTTATATTCTCCCCAGCGCTGAATGATAACTTCTTCCTGCTGCTGGACAATGATAAATCCCTTTAATACAAAAATCAACAGACATACTACAAAAATTAATAACAAAACTAACATAAAAATACTCCTTATACTTTCTCTACAAACATAATCAAATTATCGTTCCCGGTGATTTTTACGGTGCTTCCTTCGGGAATTTCTTCATTGCTTCGGGCTTCCCAGCGTTCGTCGTAAATCGAAATCGTGCCGGAATTTGGGGTAACTGTTTCGGTAACTTTCGCGGTTTTGCCGATATATTTTCCTTCAATACCTGTACTTTCGGAAGGTTTGGTTTTAAGCAGAAACGGCCGTAACAATACTATAAACAGTATTGACAGCATCACAAATATTGTGATGAGCTTCACAAACCCGCCTACAACAAGCGATATAGCTGCCGTGGCAACCGCTGCAAGTGCCAGGTTCAGAAAAAACATTGCAGGAACAAGCATTTCCAGAATCAGAAAAATAAGCCCTGCTACTGAAAAAATTTGCCAAAATACCATAGATTACTCCTTTTTTCTAAGAATATCATGAACTGAGCCACAGGTCAACTTTGTGCTAAAATTCTTATATGCTTAAATATGACAGTGTGACTTTATCAGCTTTTGTTTCCGAAAATACGGATTTTCTG
>JAIRZW010000159.1 GCA_031267015.1 Heliobacteriaceae bacterium
GGGGTTTCAATATAACTTGACAATCCGCCCTGAATCGACGTCATTATAAAGTTAAAAATCTGGTTCGGGTTCTTGTAGCGGACTTCTTTTTTGGTCGGGTGAACGTTAACATCCACTTCGTCAGGCGGGATTTCAAGGTTCAGCACGATAAACGGGTATTTACCGTTGGCGATAAGGTTTTTATACGCCACATCGACTGCTTTCAGGAACACGGGGTCTTTGACCGCGCGCGAATTGATGAACGTGTGGTAAGTTTTTTTGCTTGAGCGCGTGTAATCCGGCGTGCTGACGTAACCGCTGATTTTCAGGCCCGAAAGCTTGTCGGTTTTCATAACCTCTTTCAAATTGTCCACAACCTCCTGTGAGTAAAGCTCTTTAATTGTTTGCGGAAGCTGGTGTTGGCCGTTCGAGAGCGTCTGCAAGACAGGCTTGCCGTTCTTTTTAAGCTCAAACGCAACCTCAGGATGCGCAAGCGCAAGGGTTTGAATCATTTCCTGTATGTAAGAAAACTCCGTGTTCGGGTTTTTCAGGAACTTCAACCGCGCCGGAAGATTGTAGAAAAGGTCTTTAACCTCCATAATCGTGCCGACCGCACAGCCTGTTTGGGACTGTTTGACTTCTGAATTCTCGCACTTGACGCGGGTTCCGTAGTCAAACTCGGCTGTTCTGGTTATACAGCTTACTTTTGCGATTGAAATTATGCTGGAAAGCGCTTCCCCGCGGAAGCCCAGCGTGTTTATTGCGAATAAATCCTCATCTGTGGCGATTTTGCTGGTCGCGTGTTTTGAAAACGCAAGCAGGACATCGTCCGGGTGGATTCCGGAGCCGTTGTCCGCTACGCGAATGTCGCGGCAGTCGTTGGAAATCTCCACGCTAACCTTTGCGGCGCCTGCGTCTACGGAGTTTTCCACAAGCTCTTTAACCACTGACGCGGGCCGCTCGATTACCTCGCCCGCCGCGATTTGGTTAATTAGATGTTTTGATAATTGTTTTATTCGCCCCATTTTTTTATTCTACACGAAATATAAATTACACTAAATAAATGATTACAAATGTTAAGCAATTCTGTAAGATTAAGTAATAAGTAAGGGAGAACAGACGTGGGAAGAACAAATACTAAACTAAAACCGGTTAAGAAGGCGGATTTACAGATTGTAAAACCGGTCAAAACCGTTAAATACAATGACATTGACCTCAATTCATGGCGCGATTACAGCCATGTAAAGACCGACACGCTGTGGGAGTTTCCGACGCGCCTCAAAGAAGGCGGGCACTCCAACGAATATCACGGGAATTACATCCCGCAAATCGCGCAGCAGTTGTATGAGCGCTTTACGCAAAAGGGCGATGTTGTGCTGGACTTGTTCTTCGGCTCCGGAACCTCCGGAATCGAGGCCATAAACATGGGCCGCCGCTGTATCGGCGTTGAGCTTAAACAGGAAATGGCTGACCATGTGGAGCAAAAATTTACCCCTGAACAGCGCGTGACAGACGTGAGAACCATTTGCGCGGATTCTGCAAGCCAAGACGCACAAGAAAAAATTCAGGCCGCACTGGATATCTTAAACGGCCCGGACTCAAAAGCGCAGTTCCTTGTGCTTCACCCGCCTTACGACGATATTATTAAGTTTTCGGATAAAAAAGAAGACCTTTCAAATTGCGCTTCTACAGAGGAGTTTTACGACCTGTTCGGCAAAGTAGCGAAAAACGGTTATGACATGCTTGAAAAAGGCCGGTTTGCCGCGCTCATAATTGGCGATAAGTATGCGAATTCACAACACATCCCGCTCGGTTTCGGGTGCATGCAGAAGATGAACGAGCTTGGTTTCATCACAAAAGCAATCATCATCAAAGACATGCAGGGTAATGAACGCGCAAAAGGCAAAACCGCAAACCTGTGGCGCTACCGCGCGCTGGCAGGCGGGTTCTACATCTTCAAGCACGAGTATGTAATGCTGTTTCAGAAAGTGTGACTTTAAATTTTCCACGGATAGTCATCCTTAATTTCCCAGCCGTCATACATTATAAGCCCGGTGCATGATTCGTCGTCGCCTGTTTTGCATAAATTTAACATATTTGTTCTGTTTTGGCTAAGTTTCGGCGGCGCAATGCCATTCCAAAAAATAAAGGTTTCCTTGCTGTCAACAAAATTATACATCGGAGTTTCGTTTATACTTTTACATTTTTTGTATTCAACACAAAAAACTATGTACGTTGCAGAGGTGGACGGTTCTACCGAACCAAAATTGGATTTTCGGATATACAATCCCGAACCGTCCGGCAAAGCCGCTGCCATGCCTTTGGCTGTTTTTGTTTTCTCAACAATTTTCATGTAAGGCTCATAATTCACATTGAAAAACTCCGTCGCAACATCAGGGTCGTCAATAGCAGTAAGCATAGATACATCAAGTTCGCCGTCATTTGCTATTTTCATATTATAGGCCTGAGTATATGCAGAATAGAATTTCTTTATTCTTGTTAAAAGGACTTTCTTTTTATAGTTAGAAATCAGCGCCGGCATGGTTAATGCGGCCACAACCCCTATAATTCCTAAAGTTATTAAAACTTCCGCCAACGTAAATGCTTTTCTCATACTTTCTCCTTTACGAAATGTAACTACAAGTGATTGTATAAGAAATCGTGGCGCTTGTCAAGACATTTTTTAATCGACCTTGAA
>JAIRZW010000189.1 GCA_031267015.1 Heliobacteriaceae bacterium
TCAACTGTGTAAATAATTTGCGGCGCTTTACTTCACGATTATATGGTAAATCGAATAATACATTCCGGCAGAAAGCGCCATGCAGATGGGGATTGTCAGAACCCAGGCAACAACTATATTTTTTACGATACTCCACTTGACTGCGTGTGCGTGCAGAGCTGAACCCACGCCCATAATCGACGTTGAGATTACGTGCGTTGTACTCAGCGGAATCCCGACTTGCGAAGCCGTTAAAATAATCCCTGCGGCCGAAGTTTCTGCGGCAAACCCGTGAATCGGTTTTAATTTAATAATCTTATGTCCCATTGTTTTGATAATTTTCCAGCCGCCGTTCATTGTGCCCGCTGCCATTGTAACTGCGCAGGCAACAATTACGTAAAGCGGGATTTCAAATTCGCCGCCCGGAGCTTTATGAAGCACACCGCCCGCAAGCAGTGACAGCGTGATTATCCCCATTGTTTTTTGTGCGTCGTTTGAGCCGTGGCTGAGCGCCATTAAGGCAGATGAAACAAGCTGTAATTTTCTAAATTTCTTATTTATTTTTTGCGGATTTGCTTTTAGGAATATTCTTACCAGAATCAGCATTAGCATAAAGCCAGCGCAAAAGCCCAAAACCGGGGAAGTAAACATCGGAATGATTATTTTTTCAATCAAATTGTGAAAATTGACAACTTCAGGCCCTGCTTTAACCAGCGACGCGCCGAGTAATCCGCCTATCATAGCGTGCGACGAACTTGAAGGCAGCCCGAAGTGCCAAACCAGCAGCCCCCACAAAATAGCGGAAAAAATTGCGCAAAATATTACGGTTAGTGTTATTAAGTCAGGGTTTACGATTCCGGCGCCTATTGTTTTTGCAATGTGGGTTCCGGTGAGCGCTCCGATGAATTCAAATGCTGCGCCGAACAAAACAGCTTGCTTGGGCGACAGAACTTTTGTTGAAACTACTGTGGCGATTGCGTTTGCACAGTCGAGAAACCCGTTTATGTATTCAAACACAAGCGCTGCGATTATTACTGCTATAAGGATTAAAAGGGTTATTGCCATCTTCCTAACTCTGTTTTAGAACCACATTGAAAACCGTGTCTGATACGTGGAAACACGAATCAAGGGCGTTTTCAATCTCTTTGTACATATCGCGCAGTTTGATTACGTCGAGCGCTTCGTATTTGCCGGAAAACAGCTCTTTCATCGCCTTGTGGTGGACTTCATCCCCGTAAGACTCAAGCTCTTTCATTGACATGTTCGCTTTTGTAATCTCTGCAACGTCGCTTACTTTTTTGAATTTTTTGATAATACTGCGCAGCTCCTCGGTTGCTTTAACCAAAGTTAAAGCCTGTTCTTTCATCTCGGTAGTGTATTCCGTAATATGATACACTTCAAGATTCAGACAGGCTTTGATGATTCTTTTATTAATTTTATAGAGCTGGACAGCGATGTACTGGATGTCTTCCCTTTCAATCGGTGTTATAAAACTCTTGTTTAGCTGTTTTATAATCAGCTTGAAATCTATTTTACCCTGTTTGCGGTATTTAAGGACTTTTTCCTTGTATTCTTCGTTAAATGTTTCGTGCAGGATTTTGTCGTAAAGTGCGGCGGATTTCTGGCAGACTTCTGAGCTGTCCTGAAACAGCGTAAAAAACATGGTATCTTCCGGCGGCATTATATATGACATTAAATTGAATTTCGCCATGGCTGTAAATCTCCTTTTCATATGTAATAATTTTACAAGAAACATGACAAATACGTAAGTGGTCTTTACAAAAATTTAATACATGCCGATAATGTTTTTAACCTCTGAAAGCACTTTTTGCGCTTCTGCACGGGCGCGTGCAGTACCTGCGGCGAGAATTTCACGGACTTCATCTGGGTGCTGCTCGTAGTAGCGGCGTTTTTCACGGATTGGCGCAAATTTTTCGTTAATCACCGCGCCCAGCTGCCGTTTGCAGTCCGCACAGCCGCGAAGCCCTTGCTTACACTCGGATTTGATTGTTTCAATCTGTTCGGGCGCGCCAAAAATCTCCCAATACTTAAACGCAACCTGACATTGCTCAGGATGTCCCGGGTCATCGCGTCTGATACGGCTTTTGTCCGTAATCGCGCTCATTATTTTTTTCGCGGTAACTTCTTGAGTGTCGGAAATCTTAATATCATTTTCAAACGACTTGCCCATTTTGCAGCCGTCAAGCCCGCAGATTAAGGCGCAGTCATTCAACAGCGGCAGCGGCTCAACGAAAAAGTCTGTTTTATAAATGTTATTAAAGCGCCGCGCAATGTCGCGTGTAATCTCAATATGCGCAACCTGATCGCTTCCGACCGGCACTGCAGAAGCGTTAAACATCATTATATCAGCGCTCATCAGCACAGGATAACCCATAAGACCGTAGCTGACGAGTATGTCATCCCGGAAATGACAGTTTGCCGCTGCTTGCGGCGAGCAAACTGCATTATCCGGGATCTCTGTTTTACCCCGCAAAACTTTGGCCATATCTTTCAAAGTCGGGTCGCGCTCCACCCAGTTTTGCGGGGTAACCATACCTAAATAAATATTCAATTCCGCAATCTCCGGCACAAGCGACTGAACATAAATAGCCGAAAGTTCAGGGTCAAGCCCGCTCGCAAGCCAGTCAATGACAACGTCAATAGTATCCTGTTTCAGGGTTTCGGTCTTGTCATACTTCGTGGTCAAAGCATGCCAGTCCGCAACAAAAAAAAAGCTTTCGTATTTCTTTTGAAGTTCAACCCAATTCTGAATTACGCCGAGATAGTGGCCTATGTGAAGTTTGCCTGTCGGTCTCATACCCGAAACAATACGATTTTTCATTTCCCCACCCCCGTTGCCTCTTTGAGTTCCGTGTAAATCATAGGCGAAAACCCTTTTGTCGTTACGATTGTAATGATTTTATAATAATTAGGGTCGCTCAAAAGACTTGGCGAGCTGATATGATAAATTCCGTCCTGCGTTGTTTCACCGTTGGTGTGGTAGTGGCCTGAAACCACGGCTATAACGTTATTGTGCTGTTTTAACAAGTCCAAATATTTTTCCGCTTCGTAAGTTCGGTGCGACTTAACCACTCGCGGCTCTATCAGCGGGAAGTGCTGGAATATTCCAACAGGCCGGTCATCGTATTTTTTTAGCTGCTCAACAAGCCATTTTAAAGTATCTTCCTTAAAATATCCGCCCGGCCCGGGAATAACCTCTTTTGCGCCGTCAGCAACAATGAATACAAACCCGTCTTTTTCAAACACGTAATTAGGTTTTCGCGGCGTGTAAAAAAGGTGATTTTTGCGGATAATTTCAATATATCTTTCTTTGGAAAGCCCGCCGTTCTTGAACACGTCGTGGTTGCCGATTACCGTATAATACGGGTATTTAAGCTTGTTTACAATATGAACAAATTCTTTCAGATATTCGGGATTAGCCGAGTCAATGTTGTCGCCCGTGAATATTACAAACGCAATCCCGGACTGCTTGTTGATGTCCTGCACGGTGCGTTCCAAAACCTCTTTTGAATGCGCATTAGGCGAACTGTAATGCGCGTCCGTAACCTGAATAAACTTAATCTCATTGGCGAACGCCGTCCCCGCAGCTATTAACAATATTATTAATATTGACAAAAATTTCTTCATACATAGATTATATCACGAATTTTGCAGGGTATTTCTGTAAAATTTTGTAAATTTTTTTGTTTAGGTATCAAAAATTTTTCTTGAGCATTTTTAAGGCTAAAGTAATATTTAAAAAAGGAGATTATTATGACAGGAGTACCAAGAATTACGGGAGAAAGTATCCGGATTGTGCGTCCGGCGGAGACAGTAACAACGATTTTAACAGCTCCGAAAAAGGCTGCCGGCAAGTTAAAACAGGTTTCGCAGGATGTTTTTGTTAAACCGAAACTTGCAAAATTAATGAAGCATGGAAAGAAATAAAATCAACATTAATAAAACTTTTTTCATAAAT
>JAIRZW010000196.1 GCA_031267015.1 Heliobacteriaceae bacterium
CGGATAATGCGGTTTCAAAAACAATTAACTTTGAAGAGAATGCAACCCGCGAAGATATTGAACAGGCCTATTTGTTGGCATTTGAGAATAATTTGAAGGGGATTACCGTATACCGTAACAATTCGCGTCAGTTCCAGCCAATGAACCTTGAGGTGAAAAAGGAAGAAGAAAAACTCTCAACGGCCGAGCCGTCAGGCGAGGTCAAGACCGTAACCTGCCCTGAATGCGGCACTTCAATCCAAATGGCCGAAGGCTGTTTCATCTGCCTGAGCTGCGGCTACTCAGGCTGCGCGTAATGGACAATTCAGCAAAAAAATTCAATATACATGCGTTTATACTGACTTTTTGGTACGGCATGTTCAACGGTCTGTATAAGCAGAGTATAGTTGCTATAATATTGTATCTTGCTATTCCGTTTTTAATTTGGGCGATTTCGGGCGGCATGGGATTTGAGCCTGCTGTTGCTCCTATAAAGCAGGTATTGACTTTATTCATAGCCATTTTACCGTTTTTAATATCAATTTATTGGGGCTTAAAAGCCAATAGCTGGATACAGGCGCCGCCAAAAAATATTTTAGCGTGGAATATTTCTTCTGTGATTTATGCAATAGCTGTAATTTGTTTTACACCAATATACCTATATTTAATGTTTTTTCTTTTTGTTACATCCGGGTCTTGTACAACGGCGAATCCGGGCGGTTGTCCTTAAGTGATTTGGTTAGCAGGTGTATACAGCATAATCCGTAACTTGTAATTTAGAAATGTTTCTGGTACGATTAACTTATGCCGATGTGATGGAATTGGTAGACGTGCCAGACTCAAAATCTGGTGAGGGCAACCTCGTGTCGGTTCGACCCCGACCATCGGCACCAAACATTATGTTTGGATCAACATTGGGGCGGCTTAGGAGGGACAGGTTATTTGTTTCCCAGGAATTTTTCTGAGGACACGAACCGGGTTTTAAATTTTTCAGCCTGTTCTTTGTTATAGCGGTATTTGGTGAACAGAACCGATGTTCCGGCTACGAAAAATCCCATAACGCCGATACCGAACAGCAGCGGAACCCCTGCAAGCATTGTTTTTTGTTTTAACAGTTTTTTGTAAAGCGCGTCAACATTGTGGCCGCGCTCACCCGCAAGTTTTTCGGCAAGCCCTTTGATATCTTTTACGTCAGGAATATTCAAATTCTTGTCAATCAAATCCGGACACTTATTTTGCATAAGCTTCTTAAAACCGCGCTCCAGCAGCTCATTCCCGCAGATTATGTAAAGTCCGACCAGCGGAAAACGATAAAGCGTTTCAAGAAAATTCTGTTTGCCCCGGTCTTTTGCCGCTCCGAAATAGCCTGCGCCGCCTACGAGTACGCAGGATGTCAACTGCCCGTTGCTCATTGCAAGCTTGCCGCCGTTGTTGCGAAAATCAAGCCCGAAATATTTATTGACCGTACCTGCTGATTTTTTATTTTTGAACAATTTCGTGCCCGGCATGAGGATGAATTCGGAAATTTTTTGAAGCAGGTTTGATTTTTTACCGCGCAGCGCAAGTGCGGTTCCGGCAGCAACGCAGCCGGTATAAGTCATTGCCGCGCGTCCGATGTTCTTTTTTGCGCTTTTGGCAACTTTGTCGTTATATTCGCTGGTACTTTTGCCTTTTTCAAGGCTTACAACATTGTTAAAATTGCCCTGCTTGAACATTTTCACAGTCAGACCGTTTTTGATATAATTTAAACAAAATTCCGTGAGCGGAATCGCGAAACACCCGAGCGCAATCGCGGCTTTTACAGGCATGAGCGCCTTATTGGCCTTGTTTTTCAAAAGCTCCGGCGCAGGAATTGAAATCAATTTCTTTGCCTCAGGCGAAAGCCCGTGCGAATACAGTTTTCTGAATATTCTTTCGCCCAGAATCGCCGGACAGTAATACACAAGCAGAGATTCGCTGATTTCAAGAAACGAGTTCTCAAACAAATCCGCTTTACTGCGCGCAAAAACCGCCCGCGGTACAAGATTCGTTGAGGTGTCCTGAATAAAACGTATATTTGAGAGTCCGGCGCCGCCTTCTTGTATTGATACTATTTTGCTTACGGCCTGAAGCCCGATATTTATCTGCGTTGACATTTTGAAATTCCTTTAATCTAAAACAACATAAAAGCCTGCAGACAGGACGGTTTTAGGTTAATATGCCAAAACTACCTGTCTAAGACAGGCACCACCAATATTGAGTGTTTGTGTTAAAACTTGGCATTTAGAATTTCCTTTTTTTATATTATAACATGAACAAAATTTTTTTTGCTACTTTAAACAGGAATCTTTACAACAATTTTCTTAACACGTCCGCCATTGCCGATTTGCGGGGCATGCGCGTCGCGCGGCTCTAAAAGCACAAACTTCCCGGGCGTAAGATACACGGAATTTAATATTTCAGGTTTATGAAAAAACATTATATCGCGCTCAGGGTCGTATTCGTCCTTAACCAAAAGTCCGTCAATGCACGCAAAATCAAGTCTTTCAATACCTTTGAGCATTGCCTGGACATCAATATATTTTTTATGCGCTTCCGGGAAGCCGTCGGGTTTCGTGCAGTATTCATCAATGTTTGCATAAATCCCGCTGCCCAGTTCATAGCGTCCGGTTTCACGAGGCGGATTAAGAAGAAATTTTTTCACACTCTCGTACGGTAAGTTATCAAGCGTATCGTAAATCATCTTGAGCCCAGCGGCTTAACAAACATGAGTCTGCAATCTGCTTCGTCGGTGCACTTAGCAGTGTTTTTAGTAATACTACCGCAGTAAGTACCCTGAATAACACCTGCCTGACATGCGGCATTCTTATATGAAGTGCTTTTTACCAGCCAATTTATCACTCTGCCTTGGGCGTTATAAGTATCATATTGAACGCTTGTCTCCAGGTAATGTCTTTGGGCTGCTTCGTCCATACTGCTGTCAAACACAGGAACAACCTGGCCGGTTTCCGGCAAATAAAATTGGAACACATCTTCATTTAAAACAGAGTTATTTTTATCGCCGTCAATATCAATATAAATAGTGTATCCGGGGACATTATTCAGTTCAGCTATTTGTGGAGGAGGCGTATTTCTTAAATTATATACTTTTGTCCCGTTATTCCAGACCATATCGGGGGTAAGCCCTGAAAAGTCCGCTGTGCCTGCTGTAACAGACGGATTAGAATCCTTACAGACATCACTTTTATCTAACTTGTTAGACAGATTAACAAAGCTTTTAAATTCGTTACATATGTTTGAAGCAGGTAAAGAAGACTGGTTAGCTGTATTGTTAGCTATAATTTCCGAAACAACAATACGCAGATTTTCATATGCACCGTAATATAAATACGACGAAATCATGTCGGTTCTTGCTTTGGTAATTCTTAGGGTTACGCCTGCAATAATAGCCATAATCATTATTGTAACGACGATTTCTGCCATTGTAAACGCTCTCTTCATGACGCTCCTCCTAATTCACTCAGGGCTTTTTCAAAATCCTCTTTATTTGGCGCGGTTCCGTGCCAGCCTGCGTTGTGCTCCATAAAGCTTACACCCTTGCCTTTGACCGTGTTTGCGATAATCGCGGTTGGTTTTGTGTTTGATTTTGCTTTTTCAACTGCGTTGTAAATCGCATCCGTATCATGTCCGTCAATTTCGGTTACTTCCCAGTTAAACGCTTTTAGCTTGGCGTCAAGCGGGTCAAGAGATTTAATATTCTCGGTGCAGCCGTCGATTTGGAGGCGGTTTCTGTCAATTATTACAATAAGGTTGTCCAAATCCCGCTGCGGCGCGTGCATAAAGCCTTCCCAAACGCTGCCTTCCTGAAGCTCGCCGTCACCCATAAGAACGAATACATTTGCCGGGTTCTTGTCGAGTTTAAGGCCCATTGCGATTCCGCAGGCTATTGAAAGCCCCTGTCCGAGCGACCCTGTTGCCGCCTCAATTCCCGGACAAAGCATTGTAGGGTGCCCCTGAAGCCGCGAACCAAACTGCCGGAACGTTTCCAATTCTTCTTTAGGGAAATACCCGAGCTGTGCCAGCACAGAATAAAGCGCTGCCGAAGCGTGCCCTTTTGAGAGCACAAGCCTG
>JAIRZW010000072.1 GCA_031267015.1 Heliobacteriaceae bacterium
GTTTCCGGCGCTTTTGGGGCTGGGCGAAAAAGACTTGCAGCTCGACGAAAAATTTCGGGCCGAACAGGTGAAGGTCTATGAAAGGCTTGCGGTGGGAAACTTTTCAGCCGCGCTTCTTATCGGTAATGTGCTGATTAAAGACGGCAAAATCTCGGAATACAAAGACGGAATGTTTGAAGGGCTGCATATTCTGGCGGAAAATAAGTATTTTGTCATGAAAACCCTCACCCCTGCCCGCCGGATTGACCTCCGCTCCCAGAGGGAGAGGGGAAATAATTTCATCTATGTAAATGCTGTGTGTATGGCTGACGAAAGTATTTACGCGGGCGGAAGTTTTGCTAAAAATGCCGCGGGCGAAATTGTTTATCAAGCGCCGCTGTGCGAAGAAGCAATTAAAATCATTGACTTCGCATCCCCCCTCACCCCGGCCCTCTCCCGTGGGGAGAGGGAGCAGCAAGTAATCGACGTTATGACCTTTGCTTTGTGTGAATACTGCGAAAACACAGGTTTAAAAAAAGTTGTTATCGGGCTTTCCGGCGGGATTGACAGCGCCTTAACCGCGGCGCTTGCGGTCAAGGCGCTCGGAAAAGACAATGTTTTCGGCGTGCTTATGCCAAGCATGTATTCGTCCGAAGGCAGCGTAACCGATGCGCTTGCGCTTGCACAAAATCTCGGGATTAAAACAGTGAAACACGCGATTACGCCGCTGTTTGAGAATTTCATGAATGAAGTTGTGCATGAAAGACATAGCGGCCTTGCCGAAGAGAATCTTCAGGCGCGGCTTAGAATGCTTATTGTAATGTTCTACTCCAACCGTGACGGGTATTTAATGCTTTCGACAGGCAATAAGTCAGAGTCTGCAATGGGTTACGGCACTTTGTACGGCGATTTGGCCGGCGGGTTAAACCTTGTGGCGGATTTAACAAAAACTAATGTCTACAAAGTCGCTGATTATATTAACAAAGACGGCGAAATAATCCCGCAAAACACAATTACCAAAGCGCCTTCCGCGGAGCTTAAACCGGGCCAGAAAGACCGGGACAGCCTGCCGGAATACGCCATACTCGACGACATTATAGAGATGTATTTTGAGCAAAACCTGCCGCACGAGCAGATTTACGCAAAATACGGCCAGGCACTTGTGGATGATGTTATAAAACGGGTTTACCGTGCGCAATTCAAGCGTAAGCAGTGCGGCCTCGGAATCCGGCTTACCGAACGCGCCTTTAGCCGCGGCATTAACCTGCCGGTTGTGCAGAAATTTTATTAAGGCAGGTTTTTCCAGTAATCCTCATCTGTCCAAGCGTAGTAAGCACAGGCACTGCCGTTATGGTTGTCTGACGATGAAACCGAACAATATATATTAACATCTTTATATACGGTTTCAGGAGCGCCTCCCAAAAAGATTTGACCTGTTTTTGTAAATACGAAAGTGAAAGTATCATATCCCCACCTGTTAGGTTTTTTCTTGTATCCGTTTACATCTACTGTTATCCAGGTTTCATAATCATCAATACCACTATAATTGTTATCATCAAACATATACATGGCACCGTCAGCAGCTATAAACTGACCTTCATTAAACAAATTTCCTGACATGGACTCCCCGCTATATAAATAATAACCGCAGTTTGAACCTGCCGGAACGCATTCGGCTACTCCGCAATCTTTTGCACCCGAAAAATACTCCATAAATGCTTTATAAGTTAAATTTTGACCAAAATCCGTTGATAGCACAGGCATTCCCCGGTCATACTCCATACGTTTCAATACCTGCTGTAAAACAGAATATTGTTTTGCAAAACCTGTCTTTAACTCTTTACGTTTAATGTTATTAATTAAACTCAGCATGGTCAATGCTGCAACGACCCCTATAATCCCCAATGTTATTAACACTTCTGCCAATGTAAACGCTTTTTTCATAAACACTTCCTTTCATTACAAAATGTAACTACTCATGATTGTATAAGAAATGTTGGAATTTGTCAACACTTAGTTATTTGAATACGTTTACATCGTCTGAAATTTGCCAGTCGTCGTACTGATACAAGGCTCCGCACATTGCCCCGGCTTTTGTTTTATCACAGCCATATGTGTTATTTATCAAGTTATCTCTTGACAGCCCATGTCCATAAAGGTGCAAACCGCTGTGTTCGATTATGTGCATTTCCTCAGTAAATTTTTCTTTTGTCATGGTTAACTCAAAAACATCTCTGCCAAACATACTGTTACCTGTTCTTCCGTCTATATCAATGTACATGTGTACATGGTTATTATCCTGTTTCTCAACAGAAATGTAAGTTCCATCATTCAAGATAGCTGTGTATATAGCGCCGCCGGTAGTATTCAAGTACTTTGTGCCGTCAGGTCTATAAATAGCATTATAAGGCAGCCAGCATGTATTATTACCGGTTCCGCAGTCTTTAGACAATAACAGGTATGGTTTCAAATAAGTTCTAAAAAAGTCAGATACATTTAAACTCCAATCCCATTCGGCAATATCGCCATTATCAGCCTGTGCACGTTCAAAAGCATTTGTAAGCACGGAATACTCTCGTCTCAGTTTTACGATTGTTGTTTTTTTCTTGTGATTCGTAATCAATGACGGCATAGTCAATGCAGCAACTACCCCGATAATGCCTAATGTGATTAAAATTTCTGCTAATGTAAAACCTGTCTTTTTCATACTTTTCTCCTTTACGAAATGTAACTACAAGTGATTATATAAGAAACCTTGGCGTTTGTCAAGCGCTTGCATTTGAATTTTTATGTAGTATGATTATTCCTACAGATTCTTACGGCTTTGGTATGCCTGAGGATTTTGAATGTTACACTAACCGTAAAGGAGCACAAAAATGCCAAAAATGAAAACTCACAAGTCCGCGGCAAAACGATATAAAGTCACTGCTACGGGTAAAATTGTCCGAAGAAAAGCCGGTATCGGCCACCTTCTTCAAAACAAATCAGGTTCCAGAAAACGCAGAATCTTTAAAACGATTTCAATTTCTGATTCACATTTTAAATTGATTTCTAAAGAACTGCCTTACAAGAAGTACGCAAGATAGGAGGAACCATGAGAGTAAAAAGAGGTAATGTCAGCCGCAAACGGCACAAAAAAATATTGAAACTCGCTAAAGGCTTTATCGGAGCAAGAAGCAGAATTTTTAAAGTAGCAAATATCGCTGTTATGAAAGCGCTTAAATACGCTTACCGCGACAGACGCACTACAAAGCGCAACATGCGCAGGCTGTGGATTGTCAGAATTAACGCAGCAGTCAGAGAGCGCGGCATGAGTTATTCGCGTTTTGTAAACGCCTGCAAAAAAGCAAACATCATTGTTAACCGTAAAATGCTTGCTGATTTGGCAGTCAGAGACCCTGAAGCGTTTTCAACGGTCTACGAAGCAGCGGCTTCTGCTAAATAGCGATACGTCATTACGGGGCAAGTTTACATTACTTTACATTTGCCCCCAATAAGTCAATTTCTCCGGTTAAAAATCCTTTATATACATGTAAAGGTTAGTTTTAATCGGAGAATTGGTTATGGGTGATGATTTTTACATACCAATAATGTCACAGGACTTGATGACAAGTTCTATGGGTATGTTGAATATGCCTTACGGAATGTACGGCGGAATGCCGTTTGGAATGATGGGCCCGACGCCGATTCCGTCACCTGTGATGGATAGGGTCAAAATGCAGGCACAGCCTCAATCTGACCAGTTTATTGCTTCACAAAGACAAAAAGAAAGTAAAACGAAAAATACGTTTATAAAAGCAGGTATTGCATTTGCGGCCTTGGTTGCACTGGCTTGCATTCCGGGTGCTAAAAAAAGTAAGGCTGTTAAAGAAGCTGCCGAGACTGTTAAAAAATCAGGTTTCTTTAAGAAAATTAATCCGTTTAAGAAAAAAGCGCCGGCGGCTCCTTAATTTTTGTGTTATAATAAACATATAAAGCAGAACAGTTGCCAAGACTGTGAGAAGCCGATAACAAAAAGATTCTGAAACAAGTTCAGAATGACGTTAAAAGGCGCTAAACACGAAATTTAACTTGAAAAGGATGAAAAAAATGGCGAAGGATTGTAGTTTTGATGTGGTGTCAGAGTTTGATAAGCAGGAGCTGGTCAATGCGGTTGACCAGGTTAAGCGCGATATTAGCGCGCGGTTTGATTTAAAGGATTCTAATTCATCCGTGGAGCTTGAAGGCGACAAGTCCATTACGGTGACGACTTCGGATGATATGAAGTTACGTAATATTTACGATATTCTCCAGTCTAAGCTGGTCAAACGTAACCTGAACATACGGATTTTAGACCCGCAGCCATTGGAACATGCTTTGGGCGGAAACATCAGACAGGTTTATAACCTGAAAAAAGGGCTTACGCAGGAGCTTGCAAAGAAAATCGCCGCTGATATTAAGGATTCAAAAATAAAGGTTCAGACCTCTATTCAGGGCGACCAGGTAAGGGTTTCCGGCAGGGATAAAGACGATTTGCAGGAAGTAATCAAGCTGTTGCGAAGCAGCGAAGAAAAGTACGATTATCCGCTGCAATTCACGAATTATAGATAATTATAAAACCCTCATCCGGCTGCGCCACCTTCTCCCTCTGGGAGAAGGGAGTTATTTTCATCGACTAAAACGATTTTCGGGGTATGTGTTTTGGCTTCTTCCGGCGTGAAATACGCGTAAGAAACAATAATAATCTTGTCGCCCGGCTGGACTTTGCGTGCGGCTGCGCCGTTAAGGCAGATTTGGCCTGAGCCCGCAGCGCCTTTGATTATGTATGTCTGGAAGCGTTCGCCGTTGTTGATATCCAGAATATCAACCTTTTGCCACTCCTGCATTTGGGCCGCCGCAAGCAGCTCCTCGTCAACGGTGATTGAGCCGACATAATTCAGGTTCGCGTCTGTCACGGTCGCACGGTGTATTTTGGATTTTAAAAATTCCTGCAACATAGTAACCTGATTTTAAAACAAACAAACTAAAAAGTCTATTGCGGTTTTAGAATTTGAATGTTAGGCCTAACTGGAATGCGACGCCGGTTCTGCCGCCGTTGCGCACGGACACCTGAACGTAGGACATCAGACGGTCTTTCCATGTTTTTGTTGCACCCACGCCGTACTCTATCCAGCCGTGGCGCATGCTTACGTTCGGAAGGTCAATGCTGCCGGCGCGGCCGTTGACGTTATCATTGATGTTATACATGTATAAAGTTGTTAAATAAACGCTCCAGGTTTCGCGGCCATAGATTAAGTTCAGGCCCGGCGCAACGTTGATACCGTTCAGGAAGCCCGAGTTCATTGACAGTGTGCCAAAATCCGAATGCCAGTTTTGGTTTCCGAAAATGTTATAAGAAGCCAGAACGCTCGGCTGGATTATGAAGTTGCGTGTCGGGTGGAAGTTATAAGCGCCTTTGACTGCTGTACCGGCAAACCAGTTTCCTGTTTGGTCGGTAAAACCTTGAACATTCATTTCATTGTTGTAGCCGCCGCCGTAAGCCATAACCGAACCGATAAAGTCTTTTCTTGAGAAGGTTCCCATAAAGCCGGCCTGACCGCCGTTCTGGTACATCCCGACACCGTCAAAGGTTTGGTGGCCGCCATTATAGCTTACGAACGTGGTCGGAAGGAATTTCCAGCCGTGTTTAAGGCTTACTGCATCAAAGTCTGCGCCGAT
>JAIRZW010000154.1 GCA_031267015.1 Heliobacteriaceae bacterium
GGTAGGGCTTTCGCGCAGGGAGCACGTTTACATTTGCAATACCATTAAATGCAGGCCGCCTGACAACCGCGACCCGCTGCCCGAAGAAAAAGCAGCCTGCCGCGAGTATCTGGACGCACAGCTTGAGATTCTGAAACCGCGCATAATCCTTCTGTGCGGCCGTGTTGCCGTGAATTCTATGGTGGAAACTTCGTTAGGGATTACAAAGCTTCGCGGGCAATGGTTTGGGGGGCCGAATGACTCAAAAATGATGCCGATTTTCCACCCGTCGTATCTTCTGCGAAACGAATCACGCGAAAAAGGCAGTCCGAAATGGCTTATGTGGCAGGATATTCAGGCAATAAAAAAGGCTTACGACGAATTAGTCTAAATCATGAATATTATTAATCCCGCCTTTTTCCGGCGGCAGACAGAACGTAATATGCGGATGTAAGTAAAAATCATTATTTTCATTTTTGATTATTACAAAACTAAACAAATCATAGCCCGGTTTATTCGGCTCCATTTTGCCGTTCACATCAACGGCAAATATCGGATGAATCAAACCGTCAAGTGTTTTGTACACAATCAGCGAGCTGCGGTCGTTCAGGATAAAGACAGGAGCATAATTATTAATCATTTTCTCGCTGAATCCAACGCATTTCGGGTCGTCCGTGTATTTTTGGTATATTGGAACACAGCCATGTTCAAGGGCTTTGCCGTAGCAATGCTTAGTCTTGTTGAGATTGTTAACCAGAGCATGGAAAAAATCATGACACCCGCGGAGTTCATTATTCGGCCCGGAAACAGAGCTGTGGTAGCATTTTGTATTTTCACCAAGCTGTGTTACCGTAAGCAAAAGAGCCTCCGAGTATGAAGAAAATTCTTTTTTGAGCTTAACTCTGTCCGACTTGTCAATAATACTCATGGTTTCACGGGTTACAAACACCATGCACAAAATAAAAAATAAACAAAAAATAATCAGTTTTCTCATAATTTTATTATACCATAAACTTGCCAGAAAATTTCTATTGATGTATAATAAATAAAACAGACATGCTTTTTAGATTGGGAGGTAGAAGTGACAGAATCAACATGCACGCAGGACAAATTGAACTTATCGGAGAACGCGGTTAAGGTACTGGAGAAGCGTTATTTGAAGCGTGATAAAGACGGAAATTGTATGGAAACTCCTGCTGATATGTTCAGACGCGTGGCAAAAACCCTTTCAAGGGGCGATTCAGCGCTTGAGGAGCGGTTTTATGACGCGATTACAACCTGCTGTTTTATGCCGAACTCTCCGACCTTAATGAACGCAGGCCGCGAACTAGGCCAGCTTGCGGCATGTTTTGTGCTTCCTGTTGAAGACTCTATCGAAAGCATTTTTGAAACAATCAAAAACACCGCCCTAATCCACAAATCAGGCGGTGGAACAGGGTTTTCATTCTCAAGATTACGCCCTAAAAACGACGTTGTGCGCTCGACCATGGGCGTCTCATCAGGCCCGGTGTCGTTTATGGAGGTTTTTAACGCTGCAACCGAGGCCGTAAAACAAGGCGGAACCCGCCGCGGTGCGAACATGGGCATTTTGCGCGTTGACCACCCGGATATTTTGGAATTCATCGAGTGCAAAAGCGACAACTTCAAGTTAAATAACTTTAATATTTCAGTCGCGATTACGGATGCATTTATGAACGCGTTTATAAACGGTGCGGATTACGACCTGATTCACCCGAACACAAAAGAGTCAGTGGGCAGGTTAAGCGCAAAAAAAGTGTTCGACCTCATCGTGGATGGTGCCTGGCGCAACGGCGAACCGGGCATAGTCTTCATTGACAAAATGAACGCGGATAACCCGACTCCGCTGGTAGGCGCGATTGAATCCACAAACCCTTGCGGCGAAGTTCCGCTGCTTGGTTACGAGGCTTGTAACTTGGGCTCGATTAATTTAGGCAAAATGGTTAAGTCCGACGGCCAAATCGACTGGGATAAACTTGCAGACACAACAAGAACCGCAATCCGATTCCTCGACAACGTAATTGAAGTTAACAATTATCCGCTTCCGCAGATTTCCGAAATGGTTAAAAACAACCGCAAAATAGGGCTTGGCGTAATGGGCTGGGCAGACATGCTTATGATGCTCGGAATTTCTTACGCATCATCAGAGGGTACAAAGCTTGCGTCGCAGGTCATGGAATTCATTGATTATGTATCTAAAACTGAATCTATCGAGCTTTCAAAAGAGCGCGGACGTTTTAATAACTTCACCGGAAGCATTTACGACGGCCAAGACTTCCTGTACAACAAGTACGCAGGCAAATCCGCAGGAATAATCTCCGATGCGCAGTGGAAAGAACTTGACGAACAGATTAAAATCCACGGAATCAGAAACGCAACCACAACTTGTATTGCGCCGACCGGCACAATCTCAATGATTGCGAGCGCGTCCGGCGGGGTTGAACCGCTGTTCGGGCTTGTGTTCTTCCGTAACGTCATGGACGGAACCGAGATGATGGAGATTAACCCGATTTTCAAAAACTACATGCTTGAAAACGGCCTTTATTCGGACGAATTAATGAAAGAAGTTGCACAAGACGGCTCAATCGCGCATGTAAACGGTGTTTCCGATGAGGTTAAGCACATGTTCGCAACCGCACACGATGTTTCGCCGGAATGGCACGTAAAAATGCAGGC